>JBAXND010000035.1 GCA_037133915.1 Bacteroidota bacterium | reverse complement strand
CCGGGCTTATGCTTCGGCTTCTTTCAAACTTTTACCGGACAAC
The DNA here is from genome assembly GCA_037133915.1 of Bacteroidota bacterium. NCBI lineage: Bacteria > Pseudomonadati > Bacteroidota > Bacteroidota bacterium. The sequence goes on along the minus strand of JBAXND010000035.1, from coordinate 45,024 downwards.
AGTGATTTGAAAATTTGAAAAATGGATTATTAGTAATTTGTAGTTTTTAGTTCGTCATTGATTTTAATTGAATCTACTTCAAAAAAATGCGCATAATCCGTATTTTTCCAGTCGCCGGCTTCCGACTCAATGTCAATAAAAAAGATACTTTCGGGAATATTCTGAAGTTTTTTCACCTTCACTAATTTCTCTCCGGAGAATTTCTGCTGCCGGATATCCAGATATCGTTGTTTCAGCTCATTATTATAATCAGGTGCTTTCACCAGCAAATCATAATAAGCTCTGGAAACATTCCCTCTGAACACCAACGGCCCGTCGGGAATTTTCGTAAAATCAAGCAACGAAAGGATTATCATTGCAACAACAATAATAACCGTAATGGATGATGGCAATGTGGCTATCTGTTTTCTTTTTGTGTGAAGATACTGAAGTAATACAGTCAGGTTGAAAAACCAGAGCAACATAAAGGCCAGCGAAATGGTGGCATGCACTCTCATTGGCGGATTGATTCCCATTCCGAGCGCTCCCGGAAGGTATAAACCAAAAATCACCAACGCTGATACTATTATGGAGAGTAGCGGATGCACTGATGGTATCCATTTTGACACTTCCGGCTTCCTAATAATCTCTCCGGCGCCAGTTAAAAATAAAATGGTAACAAGCATAAACGGCGGCGACTGGAAATGAATCCCGACAAGCTTCAGCGCACCTTTCAGCGACAGAAAAATACTGGAGGTAATATCCAGAGGATTGGTAAATACCGACATGCGAATATAATTTCCCGGAGCAGAAATATCGACAGTTCCGGCAACAATAAGCAATACAAACACCAGAAAAATATTAAATTCATTGCGTTTCTGCTTGATTCTGATATACAATAAGGCGAAGAATAACAGTGCAGCAAGCAGCGCCATACTGATCTCATTCAGACCGCCAATCACGAGAACCGCTAAGGATGCAGGAATAAGTTTTAACCAACGATGAGGATTATCCTTATCACCGGAACGGATTAATAACGCAATTACAAAAATGCTCAAGATGCCTGCGAGCAAATATTCTATACCGCCCGGCAACCAATAAATCCCTTCTGCTGTAGAAGGAAAAATATTAAGATATACAACGAAAAAAATAAGCGCGCATAAATGAATCGTTACCGCGGGCAGAATCTTTCCGGCAATGCTTTTCAGCAACGCGACCAGAGAAAAATAAAGCAGCATAAGCAAAACTGCCGGAATTAACCGATATACCCACATTGCTCCAAACCGCATTGGGTGAAGCGTCTCGAAAAAATTGGCGGCATATCTTCCTGTCCATGTCTGATACATGTCCTTCTGGTACTGCCAAAAGTTGCTGCTCTTCACTAACCACACCATACTGTAATCATCGGCCGATGGATGCACAAATGCACATAATGCAAAGAACGGAAAGACCGCCAAAAGCAGCATGATGAATAAAAGCCATTTATATTTTGATGAAGCAGTCATACTTATTAAAACTATTTTGCAAATAAATGCGTTTCGATCCGCCTGAGGGCGGACTCAACGACCGAGCAGAAACATCTTTACCGCACCCTTCGTCAGGCTCAGGATGCTGTTCCTACTTTAAATATTCTTCTATACTTTCAATATCCTCGAATTTACCAAGGTCGAACCACCACGCATCATCAACATATGCCCTGATTTCATGATTTGCAGCGAGTCTTAAATAAACCTCAGTGAGCGAAAATTTCCCCTGCTCAGTGATAAAAGGAAAAATTTCCGAACGCACTACTTGAATACCGCTAAACGCATATGGATAATAGAAAGTGGCTTCACGTGCGGTTTTTACTTCGCCGATTTTAGTATTTTTCCAACCACACAGCTGCAAATTTCTATCAAACAAAAAATAGCGCGCCGTCTGTCTGGCTTTTACAACCAGCGTTACAAGCGCATTTGATGCCGCATGTGATTCAATAACTTTTTTCAGGTCAGTACCGGAAAGCACATCCACATTGCATAACAGAAACGATTTGCCATCATTAAAAAATGCTTCCGCTTTCTTCAGTCCACCGCCGGTTTCAAGCAAGTGACCGCTCTCATCGGATATTGTAACCGGCACACCGAAATCATGATTGTTTACATAATCAATGAGCTGTTCAGCGAAGTGATGAACATTCACAATTATCGAATCGACACCCGCAGCTTTCAATTTATTAATGGAATGCAGCAATAGTGGCATACCGGCAACCGCTACAAGTGCTTTCGGCTTATTATCGGTAAGCGGTCTGAGCCTTGTACCAAGGCCCGCAGCCAGTATCATTGCTTTCATTCTACGAGTATTTGATAACTAAATTTCAGGAAATTCCCGATGCTTAAGTACTACAATAATTTCGTATTTATTTTTAAGCCATGCCGACAGGCGCTCTGCAAAATACACCGAACGATGCTGCCCTCCGGTACATCCGAATGAAACCGACAAATGCGAAAATTTTCGTTCAAGATAATTGGAAACTGATTGTTCTAAGAGAGCTGATACACTTTTCCAAAACGCCTCTGCTTCCGCATCATTTTCGAGAAATGATTTCACTTCCGCATCTTTACCCGTAAGCGATTGGTATTCTTTGTAGCGCCCGGGATTTGGCAGCGCGCGGCAATCAAAAATAAATCCGCCCCCATTCCCTGAGTTATCGGCAGGAAGACCATTTTTATAAGAAAAGCTGCACACTTCCACCACGAGTTTATCCGACTTTTTAGCACTGAATTCCTTCAGTTTTTCAGACCGGGTGATACTCAGTAACACCTTCTGCAATTCAGGCAAGCCGTGTGGCAGCCCGGGACCGTATATCAGGTAATTCAAATTACTGATGGCATAGGGAATGCTTTGCAAAAAATGCGCTTTTTTCTCGTAATAACCTCGAAAACCGTATGCGCCCATTGCCTGCATAATGCGAATGAAAACGTAATTATAAAAATGACGCACAAATTTATCGCGGTCTACGGGCATTATTTTTTTAAGACAAACAATATAATGTTCCAGTAATTCATTCCGTACATGTTGTGGAATATCAGCTTTCGCATCATATAACAGGCTTGCGACATCATACTGCAATGCACCTTTTCGTCCGCCCTGATAGTCGATGAAAAACAATTTTTCATCATGAATCATAATATTTCGTGACTGAAAGTCGCGGTATAAGAAATGGTCGCAACCGGCGTCCATAAGTATCTCTGTGAATTTTTCGAAATCATCTTCCAGCTTCTGTTCATCGAACGGAATGCCGGCAAGTTTCAGAAAATAGTATTTGAAATAATTCAAGTCCCACATCATAGACTGCTTGTCAAACGCGGCACGCGGATAGCAGTATGAATAATCAAGACCTTCAGAGGCACTCACCTGAAAACCGGTCAGGGCTTCGAGTACTGTTTTATAAAGCGCCGTCATACCTTCCGGAAAATCACTGCCGCTGCTGTTTTTAGTGAGGTATGAAAACAGCGTTTCATCGCCGAGGTCTTCGAGCAGGTAAGCCAGGCCTGAAATATCTGAAGATATTAGTTGAGGTACAGCCAGCCCGTTTCGTTTAAAGTGTTTTGTGAATTCAATAAACGCTTTGTTTTCCCTGACATCGCTGTTCCATGCACCAATGAATGTCTTTCCCTGATGAAATATCCGAAAATACTTACGTGCTGAGCCTGATGACGGCAGTTCCTCCATGCGCTCAGGATCGTTTCCTGCAAGTTTCGCAAAGAGTGATTCTATTAATTTCTGTGGATTATTTTTCTCCTGCATTCTTAAAAGGTGTCATTATATCACAAATGTAAGCAAATATGAATAAAGCCACAATGCGAAAGCAAAGTCAAAAGAATATCTGCGAATGCAAACAGCAAAAAAATAAATTACCCCAACCCCTTAATAAGGGGATTAAGCTTCGGTATTGTATTAAAAAAGCCGCACCATTTGAATGGTGCGGCTTTTAGAATGAGCAATTGAACTATTAATTCAATGTAAATCGTATAGGCATATTGAACTGCACCCTCACAGGTTTGCCCGATTGTTTACCGGCATTCCATGGGGGCATCATTTTTACAACACGCACGGCTTCTTCGTCGCAGCCGCCACCAATACCTCTGAGGACTTTAACATCGGTAACCTGCCCATTTTCGTTCACCACAAAGGTTACGTAAACGGTTCCCTGTATGCCGCTTTCGCGTGCCATTTGGGGGTATTTAATGTTTTCCTGAAGAAATTTGATACGTGACTCGTCGCCGCCCGGAAATGAGGGCATTTCCTCAACCACGGTAAAGATGGGTGTTTCCACCACTTCTTCAATAACCTGATTGTCGCTGTTATCATCAACAACCACTTCTTCTTCGGTATTCACGTTGGTGTTCACCGTTTGCTGGTTCAGGTCGTCCTGGTTGATATCGGTTGTTTCGTTGGTATCGGTAACAACCACAGGGGCTGTAAATTTAGCCTTCTGTTCAATCTGCTGGTCGGGAGGAGGCGGTGGTGGAGGTGGTGCTTCTTCCTGTTTGTCAGGCGGAGGAGCCATCATCTCGGTAGTAACCGTTTTTTCTTCGTTCGCGTTAGCGGCCTGTTTCCATATAAAGAACGGAATCAGAACGCCCAGTAACAAAAACATGATTGAGATGACCATTGCACGGTTTACAAAGCGTGCGTATGCCTTTCGCAAATCGTAGGCACCGTACTCCTTGTTCCTGTTTTTGAAGACGATCTCATCGAGGTTGTCACCAAATGAACTTGACTTATTTTCTTCCATATAATCAGGATATTTTAAAATTCATAAAATCACTTGGGGGCAGACTTCAAAATTTCAATCTCTTTAGGCGATAGGTCAACTACAGCATAGCTGGCGATGTTGGCAATAGCCATTTCATCAATAATGTCAACCAGATTGCGGTATTTGGCGGTTTCGTCTGCCTTGATAAGGATAATCGGCGATTTTTTAAGGGTATTGTATTTTTTCTTGATACCCTTAATTTTGGCATTCAAGGTGTCGTTTGACATTACAAGCGCACCGGTTTTCACCTTGTCTTTAAGTTCCGAGATTTCTTTTACGGTAAGGTCGTTCTTTTCAAGTAAGAACTTGCGGATACCGTCTTTGCTGTAATCTGTTTTATGCAGCACAGCAACAGTAGGTTCCTGACCTTCGGGAACGTCAAAATGGTAATACCAGTAAATGCGGTCATCGCTTGTAAGAAGGACAGACCATGTACGGTTGGCCGCAACTTTATTGGTTGCTTCCTCAGGTTTCTCGCTCTTATCCTTCTCAGGCATGGTGATATCCATAACCTTGGGTTTGCTGAATGCCGTTGTGAGCATGAAGAATGTAATAAGCAAGCACATAAGGTCAACCATAGGTGTCATGTCAATATTGGCACCCATTTTTTTTGGTTTGCGCCGGCCACCTTCTTTACCAGACCCACTGTCATTTTCAATTATTTCGGCCATGTTTTTATACTCTTTAAAAGATTAAAAGAATAATACGTTTCGTTATTTCTGATCTGTTTCTTCTTTCCTGAGGTTAGTAACAAGGCTGAATTTATTTACCTTGTTTTCCTGCAGGATATCCATCACTCTTTTGACGGTTTTGTAGTCAGAATTTCCATCCCCTTTAATTGCCACTTCGGCAAACTGGTTGGTGATACGGGCATAACGCACCCAAAGTCCGAGCTGATTGTCAACCGTATCGATAGGGATACCGGTTTGGAGCAGTTCTTTCTTCTTACCATCGGTCTCATTCAGCCATAACCGCACTTTATCGAATGGCATACCGAATGAAGAGCTTTGTTCAAACTTCGCAAAATCCTTGGCAGTCATTCCGAGGTTTTTCTGGTCGTTGATACTTTTAATCAGCTTCAAGCGGTAATGCGCCGCGGTATCTGCCACTTTTTTATCGGCCGTGTTTCCGCTGTTTGTCATATCGAAAAACACCTTGTTCTCTTTGGTGATATACACCGTGATAAGGTTCTTATCGGGTGCAGATTTTTCTGAAACCGAGAATGGTGTATCGATAACGGCAGCTTCTTGTGGCCTGAACGACGTGGTAAGCATGAAGAAGGTCAGCAGCAATGAGAACAAATCCACCATGGGTGTCATGTCCACATGCGGTGATTGCCTTTTTAATTTGATTTTTGACATATCAATATGTTTTTACGTCAGGCGATTTCTACTAAAATTACTTGGCAAAAGCAGCAAATGTCTGAACCAGGCTAAATCCTGCTTCGTCGATTTTGAAGGTCAGTCTGTCAATTTTATTTGAATAGTAATTGTAGAAAACAATAGCCAGGGTTGAGCCTGTGATACCAAATGCAGTATTGATAAGAGCTTCCGAAATACCGGTTGCAAGAGCAAGAGCATCGGGTGAGCCGGCAGTAGCCAAAGCAGCAAAAGCCTTGATCATACCGAGTACAGTACCGATAAGACCGATAAGTACGGAGATAGAGGCCAGTGTTGACAGAATCACGAGATTTTTGGAGAGCATCGGCAGTTCAAGTGCAGTTGATTCTTCGAGGTCTTTCTGCAGTGAAAGTACTTTCTGGTCTTTGTCGAGGGTGGTTTCACCTTTGAGTTCTTTGTATTTTTTCAGACCGGCTTTCATAACGTTGCCAACAGAACCTTTTTGTGTATCGCAGGCAGTGATAGCGTCGTCAATTTTTTCAGTTGCGAGAAAGCCCTGAATACCTTTTACGAAAGTATCGATACGACCTTTACCTCTGGCTTTGCGCAGCATAACTGCTCTTTCAATAGTGAAAATCAAAACTGTGAGTACGCAGGTCATCAGAAGGGGAACAATGAATCCGCCTTTGTAAATCATTGCGAGGTAGTTGCCGGGCAGTGGGTGCCCCTCAGGATTCAAACCTTCAAAATTCACGGGATTTCCCATGACATATTTGTACACAATTACTGACACGATAAAAGCAATCAAGATAGCACCTGATGCAAAAACTGATGCCAATGTGCTCGCTAAGCTCTGTCCTTGTCCGTTTTTCTTGCTCATTTCATTAAAAATTTAAAGTTTATAATTGATTATTTAGCTTTTGATTTCTTAAAACAGCACAAATATATAACAAATTCGGAAATTGATGCAGCGAAGTAATTATTTAATCATTTACCGCCTTCGCAACATTCCAACGCCAAAATTACCCCAATATTTCATGTGGATACGCACCAATCAGTTAAAGGTACGTTAAGGTCAGGGAAAGGCTATAGATAATGAATAATTGAAAATTAATAATTAACAATGAATAATGTATCGGTTTGCTGCTTTCACAATGTTCTTCAGGCATTCCTGTTTCATTTTTCCGCCGGAGGCGGACAGGTTTACCTGCCGGTAGGCAGGCATTTTCAAATTGTCTGATTTTCCCGTCAAAGGCGGACAGGTTTACCTGCCGGTAGGCAGGCATTGTCTAATTGACTAATTATCAAATTCAATGTTGGCGTTAATCCGAAGTTCGACCATACATTATATAATAGGTATTTTAGAAAAGGCTATCATCCCCTGCCTATAAAAATCTTCAGAAAAAAACACAAATTTATGTCCGACCTTTTTATTAATACCACATAGCCTAACTTAACACTCAGCCGTTGTATTATTTATTTAATATGCTGATTTTAAGCTGTTTTAATAAAATATCAAACCCTATCATTTATTAATTCAAATTACATATAGGCTAAAAGTCCTGTATTTTATCAGGTTGTTTAATAGCCTGTAAACGGGGGTTTTACTCCTTGAAACGACCATGCGTATTGTTGTTATTTTGCATTATATCATTTTAAATCCAAATCAAACCTATAACCTATTAACCCAAAACATCATGAAACTAATTAAACTTATGCAAACGAAAATTACGCTCTTGCTGTTGGTGCTGAGCTTTGCATTGGCCGGTCAGGCGGTGGCTCAAAGCACCTATTATTCAGTAGCTGACGGCGACTGGTCGGACCCTAATACCTGGGCAGCCACCAGTGGTGGCAGCGGTGGCGCCGGAACTCCGATTGCCGGTGATATCGTAATAATAGAAAATGGTAATACTGTTATGATTGCGGATGCCGTCAGTGCATTCTGTGCAAGTGTACAGATTGGCACAGGTTTGGGCTCCGGAACTCTTCAGTTTGGAGGAACGTCCGAACTGACAGTTACCGGCAATATAAATGTAACGCCCGATGCCCCTGACGTATCAGCCGGAACACTGACACTTACCGATGGAACAACACTTATTTGCGGGGCTATTACCCAGGGAACCGGTGGAGGTGCGCCTACATATAATACAGGATACGGAAATGTGACTTTTACCGGCAGCTCATTTCTTGCTTCCGGACTTCAGGAGTTTAATAATTTAACCATTGATGGATACAACTCCGGTCAGAACACGACCGTAAACAATAATTGTGTTATCTACGGAAACCTGTCAATTATTAAGGGCAGCCTTTCCGCTCCCATAGCGCAAATTTCATATTTTGATCAGTATTCTACCGGAATTGGTGAATTGTATATTGCAGATGGCGCCAAACTCAGGCTGGGTGCATCAAACTTTCCTCTTGACTTCTACACACATAATATTGATCCAAACAGTACGATTGAATACTATGCTGAGGGCCCGACATCACTCGGAAATCAGACAATGGCGACATTGATGGACGCAAACATGACACCTCACAATTATCCGAATTTAATTCTCACTGGCAACGGTATTAAAACAGCCGGTGGTGATATTGCGGTTGACGGAACAATTACCTTTAATACGGTTCCTGGAGTCAATCCTGTAGTAAAATTAGCATTCAATGCCCACACGGTTACCTTAAACGGTAATATTGTAAATACTCAGGCTAATGCGCTGAAAGGCGGCGGTGCCAGTGCACTTATCATTGGCGGCTCCGGTCCAAATGTGACCTTGTCTTTTGACCAGACATCCGGGACAACAAGAACATTTGGCTCTATTGAAATAAACAGACCCGGTAAAACCGTAACTTTAGCAAATATTGTAACAATCACAACCACCCTTACCTTAACCGATGGTACCCTTGCCGATGGCGGAAACATTATAACACTTCAGGGTAATCTCGCCGGCACAGGCACACACAGCGGTACAGGCAGCATAACCATGACCGGAGCCACAAAAAATATTTCAGGCGCGACAGTCGGCAACCTGAAACTCGGCAACGCCGGTACTTTTACAATGACAGGACACACAACCGTGAACGGTACACTTACATTTACTTCTGCAGGAAAATTATCAATCGCAGCAAATACGCTTACGCTGAAAGGCGCGGTAACATACACAGCAGCCGGTCTGTTTAAAGGAAGTTCATCCAGCAATCTTGAGCTGAACGGTTCGGTGAGCCCGACATTGAATTTTGATGTAACAACACCTGGAACCACAAACGCCTTGAACAATTTCACAATCAACAGTGCCTCACAAACTCCGCTGCTTGGCAGCAACCTGGTAGTAGGCGGCACATTGACATTTACTGCCGGAAAATTGGGAATAAACGGAAAAACACTCACCCTGAACGGTGGTGTTACCAATACCGTAACCGAAGGTCTGGTAGGCGGCACAACGAGCAACATGGTAATCGCAGGCACAGCAAGCCCCACTTTATCATTTGACCAGACAACTCCGGGTACGACCAACGTAATAAACAATTTTACATTAAACTGCAGCGGTCAGAAACCATTGCTTGGCAATACCCTTATTGTAAACGGACTTCTGACATTCACCAACGGTAAACTCGGTCTGAACGGACAAAGCCTCACACTGAAAGCAAATGTCACCAACACCGTAACCGGAGGATTAAGCGGAACAACTACCAGCAATTTGATAATAAACGGTGCTGTCAGCCCAACATTATCATTTGATCAAACCACACCGGGAACTACCAACGCACTGGGCAACTTCACTATCAACAGTAACGGTTATAAACCATTGCTCGGAAGCGATCTTGAAGTGAACGGAACCATGATATTTACCGCCGGCAAACTGGGAATTAACGGACAAACACTTAAACTTAAAGGTGGTGTAACAAATACAGCTTCGAACGCACTTTGCGGCAGCACCGGCAGCAGCCTTATTATGAACGGCACAACAAGCCCGACCTTACAATTCGACCAAACGACTCCGGGAACTACCAATGTTTTAGCCAATCTTACGATAAACAGCAGCGGACAGGCTCCGGTTCTTGGAAATGCTCTTGAAGTTAATACCATGCTGACATTCACCGCCGGCAAACTGGATCTGAATGGTCAAACCCTCACTCTCAAAGGCGATATCACCAATACTGTCAACGGCGGCCTGAAAGGCAGCAGCAGCAGCAATATGATATTGAACGGCAACTACAGCCCGGTTTTATCTTTTGATGTTACTACACCCGGAACAACCAATGCATTGCTTGACCTTACCATTAACAGCTCGGGTCAGATGCCATCGCTGGGAAGCGCTCTGGTAATTAAAGGTATTCTTGATTTTGACGGTGGTAAACTCAATATTGCTTCAAGCAATCTTACCATTGATCCGGCTGCCACAATCACCGGTTATGATGCAACCAATCATATCGTTGCAGGTACCGCTGATTATAGCGCAACCAACGGTCGACTGATTCGCTTTATCAAAAATACAACAGCAACAGCAGATCAGGTATTCCCGATTGGCACAGCAACCAGCTACACCCCGTGTTACATCCAAAACACCAATATTGTTGGCACGAACTACAAAATCAATCTTTTTGATAAAGTTCTGACCCACGGTACAAACGGCGTTGAAGTGGTAACAGGTACGATTATGCGCACATGGGATATTGTTCCCGATGATGAAGCCTTCGCCAATGCAACAACCCTGAAACTTCAGTGGGACAATGGTGACGAATCACCTAACTTCCAGAAAGCCGATGTTGAAATCTTCAAGAACAAACATCTTGCAGGCGTAGATGAAAATTGGGTTTTGGTGCCCGGCCTTATGACACGCCAGATTGCAACAAATCCTTACACCGTTTCTGTTGATGGAATTACCGATTTCTCAAACTTCACAGGAAACTCAGAGAACTTTGGTTATTCACCATTACCTATAGAGTTGGTATCCTTAGATGCCACCTGTCAGGGAAATAACAAAACCGAAATTGTGTGGACCACCGCCACCGAAACCAACAATAGCTTTTTCACTCTTGAAACAAGCGAGAATACCAACAACTGGACTGTAATTGGAACTGTTAAAGGTGCCGGTAACAGTAACCATATGATTAATTATACCTTCCTCCACGATTGCAACGGCAGCACTGTTAAATACTACCGCCTGAAGCAAACCGATTTCGACGGAAAATTCACCTACTCAAAAGTTATCAAAGTTCTGCCTTGCGAGGCTTCAAATACAGCTTTCAATGTGTATCCGAACCCGTTTGCAAAGGAAGTAACCTTATCTTACAACTCAGAAACCGAGCAAAATGTTGATGTAGTTGTTGAAGATGCCAGAGGTCAGGTTGTATTTCTGCAGAGTTATGAAATGGTAAAGGGAAGCAACAAAACAAAACTTAACCTCGCTGACCTTATGCCGGGAACCTACTTCGTATTCCTTCAGGGCATGGACGAACAGCCTTACAGGATAATAAAACACTAAACGTATAAATCAAATTAAAAAAGCTGCATCGGAAACGGTGCAGCTTTTTTTATACCGGACCAATCCTCTATTTACTCCATATTACAGCCCCTGAGAGACAGTCTGCCGCAGCAAGGGATGCTTTTACTTCATCGCGGAACGCCTGAATTGAAGTTACTGCATCAATACCGCCTACTTTTAATCCGACATCCCAGGTTGTAAGCGATTTTTTACTGACTTCATAACAGTACAGATAGTAATTCTCTTCATTATCGGGTTTCAGATAAAAGAAGTTCTTTCCTTCGAGCGTGGTTATCCATGCTTTGTACACTTTGGTGGTAGGCATGTACATGGAGCCCGTTTCGAAAACCTCCACATCATAACTGTAATCATCAGCCTGTTTAATGGTCACCTTCCTGGCTTCCGGATCTTCTTCTTTATTCTCCCAGGTTCCAATCAGTTTTTTATCGATTTTTTCCGTTCCGGGATTTTCCAATGGATATTTTGTTCCCACAGGACAGCCTGTAAGCAGTACAATCATCGGGCAGAGCAGCAATAAATACATGGCCTTTTTCATAATTTCAGGAATTTGGGGTTTCAATAATTGATAAAACATCCGTCAAAAAGGTAAACATCAATTATTATAAACCGCAATCATAGATTATCTTTGCTTGAGTTTAAATACTTATGGCGCTGCTTAATAACTTTAAACTGGGTGTTCGCTCTTACGGCGATGCACACCGCTTTATCCGCAAACACCGGCTATGGGGATATGTGTTTTTACCGGCGCTTATCAATGCAGTACTTGTAACAATACTTGCCATTGGAAGCTGGCATCTGATTGCCAATTTCAGCAACCTGATATTTGATTCACTGGGATTGTCGGGCGAAACAGGCGGATGGCTCAGCTATCTGTTCTCCTTTCTGCGGTTTCTGATAAAAGCGCTGTTCTGGATGCTGCTGTTCATGCTGTACTCATACGTCTTCAAGTACATTGTATTAATCATTCTTTCGCCCATGCTGGCCATACTTTCAGAAAAGACAGCCCACCTGCTTACCGGTGCAGCTTATCCGTTCAGTTTCAAAAATTTTATACATGACGTGTGGCGCGGTATACGCATCGCTCTGCGCAATACATTCGTAGAACTGGGTTGGATACTGTTGTTCTGGATTATTGGATTTATTCCGATAATAGGATTTATAAGTCCGGTATTCCTGTTTTTTGTTTCCTGCTATTTCTACGGCTTCTCAATGATTGATTATAACAACGAGCGTAACAGATTATCAATCAGGGAAAGCATTCGCTTTGTTCGTAAAAACAGGGGTTTGGCCGTGGCCAACGGCATGATTTTTTACCTCGTTTTTTTCTTTGTCCCGATTATTGGATTTTTGGTAGCGCCGGCATACGCCATTGTTGCTGCAACCCTTGCCGTTCATGAAACAGCGAACAAAAACCAAACTTAACATAAACTTTACACTGCTTAAGTAAGAAGTCCACATTTTAGAAATAATTTCGTGGCGGTGGATTATGTTAATTTAATAACAGCAAAACAAAATGAGGTTCAGTCAGATATTTCATGTGCTTGTACCAAAAGATACACTCTTTTATCCTCTTATGGAAAAAGATGCCGAGGTAATGGTTCAGGCGGCAGAACTTTTGGTCAAAATGATGAAAGCAGAAGATCTCACACAAAGAGAAATCTATGCTAACGAAATTAAAGAAGTAGAACATGTGGGCGATAATGTTACACATGATATTTTTGAACAGCTCAATAAAACGTTTATAACACCTTTCGACCGGGAAGACATTCATCAGCTGGCGTCAAAGATGGACGATGTGGTTGATTTAATTAACGCCAGCAGCCAGCGTTTCAGGCTATTCAAAATTACCAGAATTGAACCTGCATATATTCAGATTGCTGAGTTGATACTTGAATGTGCCACCAATATACAGTTTGCAGTAGTTGAACTTCGAAAACTCAAACAACCGCTGAAAGTTAAGAATGCCTGCCTTCGCATCAATGAAATTGAAAACGAAGCTGACGCGATATACCACCGTGCGGTGTCACAATTATTCGAATCGGAACCGGATGCTATTGAGCTTATTAAAATTCACGAAGTATTGAATATTCTTGAAACGGCCATTGATTGTGCAGAAGATGTTTCGGATGTCATTAAAATAATTCTTGTAAAAGGCGCTTAAAAATAGAATACCTGTACACTTCAAAACAGTGAGGTATTAATAAGACATTTAAAAATACTAAATTTTCAACCATGGGTTTTGCCAACATTTTTCAGATTCTTATCCCGAAAGACAAAATTTTCTTTCCGTTGATTGAAAAGGACGCAGAGAACATTGTTAAAGCAGCTATTTTGCTGAATAAGATGATGCTTATCAATGATGAAAGCGACCGTACCGTTGTTTGCGGCGAAATAAAAGCCGCCGAAAAAGCCGGAGACGACATTACACATTTAATCTTCGATGAATTGAACAAATCCTTCATCACACCATTCGACCGGGAAGACATTAACCAGCTTGCCTCGAAAATGGACGATGTGCTTGATATGATTAATGGTTGCAGTGAGCGTTTCAGACTGTATAAAGTGAGGGATATGAATCCCGCTTATTTGAGATTATCGGAGCTCATTCTGCAATGTACCCGCGAAATTCACAATGCAGTGTTAGGCCTCAACAACCTGAAACAACCGCAAAAAATCAAAGCATCGTGCATGCGCATCAATGAAATTGAAAATGAAGCGGACGATATCTACCATCAGGCAATTTCCGAGTTATTCGAAAATCAAAAAGACGCAAAAGAACTCATAAAAACGCATGAGATTCTGAACACGCTTGAGAGTGCCACCGATTTAGCAGAGGATGTCTCAGATGTTATCAAAACGATTCTTGTAAAGAGCGCATAAATTAATTATAGAACTTTCGTACAATGCTTACTATTGTTATTATTACTATTGTGTGTGCGCTGCTGTTCGATTTTTTGAACGGCATGAACGACGCGGGAAATTCTATTGCCACCATCGTGGCAACAGGTGTATTACCTCCCAAATTAGCCGTTGCATGGGCAGCGTTTTTCAATTTCGTTGCATTTCTTATTTTCGGGGTGCATGTTGCCACAACCGTTGGCAAGGGCATTGTAGATCCCATCTGGATGAATGGCGACCCGTACTTCATACTTGTGTCGCTTATTTCAGCGGGTATATGGGTGTATTTTTGCGGACGAAACGGCATCCCGAATTCAGTTTCACATGCGCTTATTGGCGGACTCATCGGACCGGCTCTTATTAAAGGTGGAATACATGCAGTCATGTTTTCAAGTGTATTAAAAATTGCGATATTCATTGTGCTTGCCCCGCTTATGGGATTCGTCATTGGATATCTGTTTATGATTCTGACACTGGCCATCTGGGGTAAGAAGCCGCCAAGCAAGGTTGACGGTTTTTACCGCGTAATGCAGCTGGTATCCTCTGCAGCATTTAGTCTGGGTCATGGTGGCAACGATGCACAAAAGACAATGGGTATTATTGCTATGCTGCTCTTCAGCACCGGTTATCTGGGAAGTGAATTTTATGTCCCTCTTTGGGTAGTTCTTTGCGCTCAGAGCGCCATTGCACTAGGCACACTTTTCGGCGCATGGAAGGTTATCAAAACCCTTGGAAACGGACTCACCAACCTGAAGCCGGTACACGGATTCTGTGCCGAAACAGCAGGTGCCGCCACCTTATTTGCCGTCACGTATCTTGGTATTCCTGTTAGTACAACTCATACTATTACCGGTGCCATCATGGGCGTTGGCGTTACACGCCGCGTAAGTGCAGTAAAATGGGAGGTTGCAGGAAGTATTGTTACCGCTTGGCTGCTTACCATCCCGTCTACTATTATTCTGTCGGCCGGACTGTATTACCTGCTTCATTTATTCATTTAGAAGGCACTTATTTTATAAAACTATTTCTGCGTTTCACCGTATAAGTGCGAAATAATGCCTTCATGGAAAAATTTTTAAGTCAGATACCTGATAACTTTTACCATTTTTTAATTGTAACAGTCTTCTCTCTCATCATAGGTTTGTCGCAGCGCAAGCTCCATCCAATCAACGAAGATTCGCGCCTGTTTGGTACCGACCGCACATTCACATTTATTGGGATACTTGGTTACATTCTGTTCATAGTTGAACCTGTACCGCATTTTTTCTACATGGGTGGCGGGGTCATCATCAGTATTTTTCTGGGAATTAATTATTTCTTTAAACTCAGATATTTCAAAGATTTCGGACTTACCACAGTCATCATTGCTATTATTACATACTGCATGGCACCTCTGGTAATTACACAGCCACCCTGGTTTTATATAATGGTGGTAGTTACTGTTCTTGTATTTACTGAACTCAAAGAAACATTCTCAACCCTCACTCAGCGTTTCGATAAAGAAGAATTCCTTACCCTCGCAAAATTTCTGCTGATTGCGGGCATCATTCTTCCTATTGTTCCGAACGAACCCTTTGTTTCATTTCTGAGTCTGACACCTTATAAAATATGGTTAGCCGTTGTAGTAATATCAAGCATCAGCTACCTGAGTTACCTGCTGAAAAAATTCGTTTTTATCAAATCCGGAATAATTATTTCGGGAATATTGGGTGGATTATACAGCAGCACCGCAACAACTATTATTCTTGCCAAAAAGAGCCGTGAAACCACAGCACTCAAAAATAATTACGCAGCAGCCATTGTGTTTGCCACGTCAATGATGTATCTCCGCGTACTGATACTGATACTCATTTTTAATATGGAGCTCTTCCAGCTGGTACTGCCATATTTTCTGGTCATGCTGGTCGTTTCAATAGCTACGGGTATCGTTATTTTCTATTACAAGAAAAAAGTGGACGAAGTATCAGAGATTAGCCTGCTCCGCGATAAAAATCCGCTTGAATTCAAAGTGGCACTGATATTTATGTTGTTGTTCGTAGGGTTCACATTTCTTACGTATTACACTGTTCAGTATTTTGGTACAGGTGGATTGAATACACTTTCAATTGTTGTCGGGGTTACCGATATCGACCCCTTTCTTATTAACCTTTTTCAAGGAAAATACCCTGTAAGCCTCGGTGTTATAGCATTTGCAAGTATGCAGGCAATCATCAGCAATAATGTTCTAAAACTCATTTATGGTCTTGCGTTTTCAGGAAAACATATTCGCAAACCCTTGCTTGCCGGATTCGGTGTCATCATCTTTATTAACGCCGCCCTGCTCCTGATTATGTATCTAACTATGTAGAAGTCGAGAGTCGAGAGTCGAGAGTCGAGAGTCAAGAGTCGAGAGTCAAGAGTCGAGAGTTGAGAGTCGAGAGTTGAGAGTCGAAAGTTGAAAATACCTTAACTTCTAACTTTATTTCACTTCAGGCACTTCAAACTTTTCTAATTTCCAAGCTGATATATTTCTTGTTTTCAATCAAATAATATTGCATATTTTAGTGCTGTTAATAAATTGCTGCGCGCTAATTTATTATTGCCTAATTTAGTGCTGATTATATTTGTAAGTTGCGAGTTAAAAGTTAATAGTCAAAAGGTAATTAATGGATTCTGAAAGTGCAATTACATTCTGGCCATTCATGGTGTACGCAGGCATTGCTATTGTGTTGGCTGCCGTGATGATTGGCCTTTCATACATTCTTGGTGAGCGCCATAAAGAGAAAAAGACGGACGAGCCTTTTGAATCAGGCATTCCGCCTACCGGAAATGCCCGCTTAAGGTTTTCCTCACACTTTTATCTAATCGCAATGTTTTTTGTGATTTTCGATCTGGACGCTGCATTCATTGTAGCCTACGCGGTTTCGTTCCGCCACCTCGGACTCGAAGGCTATCTTGGTCTGGCCATTTTCATTGCAATACTTATGGTTGTTCTTATCTATGAGCTGAGTATTGGCGCATTGGACTATGGACCCAACGGCAGGAAATTGCTGAAATTTAAAAACAAACCTGAATGAATTATACCTTCCATAAACCCGGCACACCGGCAGCGGAGGCAGATGCTGCAATGCTCGACAAGGCAGTACAGGAATCGGTGATTATGACGCGCCTCGAAGATGTACTCGCCTGGGGTCGCAAGAATTCCATGTGGCCTTTTGCGTTTGGATTGTCATGCTGCTTTGTTGAAATGGCTACGACCATTACCAGCCGTTTCGACATCGCCCGTTTTGGTGGTGAAGTAATACGCGGCACACCCCGCGAAGCCGACCTGATGATAGTGGCAGGGACCGTTTTCATAAAAATGGTTCCCATCATAAAACGGCTTCACGAACAAATGATGGCACCTAAATGGGTAATATCAATGGGTTCATGTGCCAACTCAGGTGGCATGTTCGATATCTACAGCGTGGTACAGGGCGTTGACAAATTTTTACCTGTTGATGTGTATGTGGCAGGCTGTCCTCCCCGCCCCGATGCATTTCTGGAAGGGTTATTATTATTGAGAAATCAGGTAGGTCAGGAAAAACGCCCGCTGAGTTGGGTAATCGGACCACAGGGCATCACACAGCCCGAGAAAATATCGATGCGCGACCTTAAAGCTGATGAACGCCGCAAAGCAAGTACGCTGCGCGGCATGAATGAAATATAGAATCTGACATCAGGAGCATATTTCCTGAAAATGATGTTGTGAATATGGAGCAGGCAATACTATCCGAACTTATTTCCAGATTTAATGCTGAAGCGGTTCTTCCTCAGCTCACAGCCGATGGCATTCCAACGATATGGACTACGGCGGATAACCTTGCGCCCATGCTGTTATTTCTTAAAAATAAGATTCGGCAACCATACAAAATGTTATTTGACCTCACTGCTATAGACGAACGTCGCAGAACAAAACGTGATGGTCAGCCGGCTTCGGATTTCACAATTGTGTATCATCTCACTTCTTTTGAGCGCAATACTGATATCAGGATAAAAGTAGCGTTGCTCGGAGAATTTCCATCAATACCAAGCATTACAGCAATATGGCCGTCGGCTAACTGGTACGAACGTGAAGTATTTGATATGTTCGGCATCACCTTCGAAGGTCATCCGAGACTTACACGAATATTGATGCCCGAATCATGGGTTGGAAATCCATTGCGCAAGGAACATCACTCACGAGCCACCGAAACCGGACCTTTTGTTTTTGATGAAATGATGCGCGAGCATGAAGAAAAAGCATTGAAGTTCGTTCCCGAAGATTATGGCATGAAGCGCTCCAGCGCAGAATCCGATTTCATGTTTCTGAACCTCGGGCCACAGCATCCGGGCACGCATGGATTGTTGCGACTGGTATTACAGCTTGACGGAGAAGATATTGTTGACATCGTGCCCGAGATTGGTTTTCATCATCGGGGCACCGAAAAAATGGCCGAACGTCAGACATGGCACGGGTACATTCCTTATACCGACCGCATCGACTACCTGAGTGGCGTAATGAATAATCTGGCCTACCTGCTTTCCGTCGAAAAACTTGCGGGAATTGTTGTTCCGCCTAGAGCACAGGTGATTCGCATTATGATGAGCGAGCTGTTCCGCATTGCCAGCCATCTGGTGTGGCTCGGAACATTTGCACAGGACATGGGGCAGATGTCGCCGGTATTTTACACGTTCAATGCACGCGAACGTATACTCGATATTATTGGTGCCATCACAGGCGGCCGCATGCATCCTTCATGGTTCAGGATTGGAGGCGTTGCCCACGACCTGCCCGGCGGATGGCAAAAGCTGATTCAGGATTTTGTTGACTATTTCCCTAAAGAACTAAAGTCATTCAACAAACTCACTATAAAAAATACGATTTTCAAAGCACGCACCACAGGTATCGGAATCTATACCCAGGAAGAGGCCATTGATTGGGGAATTACCGGTGCAGGACTCAGAGCCACCGGCATTGAATGGGATTATCGAAAAAAACGTCCGTATTCTGGTTTTGAGAATTTCGAATTTGAGATTCCTATCGGCAAAAATGGCGATGCTTACGACCGTTCGCTGGTGCGTATGGAAGAGATGAGACAGAGTTTGCGCATCGTTCAGCAATGCATCAACAATATGCCCGAAGGCAGATACAAATCAGATCATCCGCTCACGACGCCTCCACGCAAAGAAAATACAATGAAGGACATAGAAACGCTGATTACGCATTTCCTGTCAGTGTCTTGGGGACCGGTGATTCCGGCGGGTGAAGCATGCCTTCCGATTGAAGGAGCCAAAGGCGCCAACGGATATTATCTCATCAGTGATGGCGGAACATCCGCTTACCGTTCGCGCGTGCGCACACCCTCATTTCCTCACATACAAATGGTTCCCATGATAAGCAAAGGATATACAATTGCCGACCTGATGGCAATCCTCGGCGCACTCGATTTTGTGCTGGCCGACCTTGACAGATAAGTTAATGTGAATTAATTAGAATTAATAAGAGTAAATAAAGATTAACAGCTCAATGCTCACAGAAAAGGAAAAAGAAGAAATAATGGAAGATGTAAGGCTGGTTCCCTACCCGGCCGCGGCATGCATCGATGCGCTCAAAATTGTGCAGGAGCACCGCGGTTGGATAAGCGATGAAAGCCTCGAAGATATTGCTGCATTTCTCGGCATGCCACCTGCCGATGTTGACAGTGTGGCAACATTCTACACCCGTATTTACCGTAAACCCGTTGGCCGGAATGTAATTCTGGTATGTGACAGCGTGACCTGTATGATGTTGGGATATCTTTCCATCTATGAATATTTTTCAGAGAAATTAGGAATTAGATTTGGCGAAACAACTTCTGATGGACGATACACACTTTTACCTGTATCGTGCCTTGGCAATTGCGACCATGCAGCATCTATAATGATAAACAACGATCTGTATAGCGACCTGCAGCCATCAGCTATTGATGCACTGCTTGAAAAATACAGTTGATATTTATGGAGAAACCCTTAACAAAATATATCACGCCGGGCGCACCGCCTCTCAGTTGTAAAGAATATGAGAAGGTGGGTGGTTATGACGCTGTGCGCAAGGCACTGAAAGAAATGACCCCGGAAGATATTACCAATCTGGTGAAACCGACCGGACTGCTTGGCCGGGGTGGTGCAGGATTCCCGACAGGAATAAAATGGAGCCTGATGCCGTCACAGGATAAGACATCACAATATCTGATAATAAACGCCGATGAAATGGAACCGGGTACTTTCAAAGACCGTTACCTGCTCGAAGGCAATCCGCATCAGCTTATTGCCGGTATTATTATTGCCTGCTACGCCATTCACGCCGATATTTCGTACATTTTTATTCGCTGGGCATACAAATCAGCAACAGAAATATTGAAGAAGGCAGTAACTGAAGCCCATGAAGCCGGTTATCTTGGGAAAAATATTCTTGGATCGGGCTTTAACTGCGAAATTTATGTTCACTCATCCGTTGGGCGCTATATCTGCGGAGAAGAAACAGCACTGCTGAATTCACTTGAAGGCAAAAGGGCCATTCCTCGCGACAAGCCTCCGTACCCTGCCACCAACGGCCTGTTCGGAAGGCCAACACTTATCAACAGCGTTGAATCCATCTGCTGGATTTCGCACATTGTTGCTAACGGCGGCCCATGGTTTCAGAGCCTGAGCCTTACCTCTGAAGGCGGCACAAAGATTTACGGCATCAGCGGGCGTGTTAAAAAGCCCGGATTATGGGAACTTCCGATGGGAACGCCCATGCGTGAGCTGCTTGAAATACATGCCGGTGGTATGGCCGATGGTTATAAATTCCGTGGTGTGCTGCCCGGTGGCGCATCCACTGATTTTCTGGTGGAAGAACATCTGGATGTTAAAATGGATTTCGCTTCGGTGGCTGCCGTGGGAAGCCGCATGGGCACAGGCAATATGATTATACTGGATGACCGTACATGCCCCGTAGCCTTCATCCATAACCTTATCCACTTCTTTGCTCTTGAAAGTTGTGGCTGGTGCACCCCTTGCCGCGAAGGTCTTCCCTGGGCGGAAAAAATATTATGGGCATTTGAAGAAGGTAAAGGAACGGAAGAACATATTGACATTTTGCGCCATCACACCGTACAGCTAAGCATGAAAAGAACATTTTGTGCTCTGGCACCCGGTGCTATGGAACCGCTTCAGAGCGGACTGAAATATTTTTACGATGATTTTATGAGGCATATTACAGAAAAAAGCTGTCCATGGAAATGATCAGATTAACGATAGACGGTAAGGAATATGAAGTGCAGCCCGGACGGAACTTGCTGGATACCTGTCTGTCGCTTGGTTTCAATATTCCTCATTTCTGCTACCATCATGCTCTTGGCTCAGTGGGTTCGTGCAGGCTGTGTGCCGTAAAAATGTATATTGACGCCGGCGATCCGAAAGGAATGATTGTGATGTCGTGCATGATTCCCGTTAAAAGCGGTCTTATTATAGTTACCGACGACAGTGCAGTACTTGAGTTCAGGAAAAGTGTGCTTGAGAACCTGATGACAAACCATCCGCACGATTGCCCTGTATGTGACGAAGGCGGCGAATGCCATCTTCAGGATATGACCGTGATGACCGGACACAATGCCCGCAGGTTTGACTTCAAAAAGAGAACACATCTGAATCAGGATCTGGGTCCCAACATCTACCACGAAATGAATCGCTGCATACAGTGTTACCGCTGTGTACGATTTTATAAAGATTATGCGGGAGGTAAAGATTTCGGCGTATTCGGTGCTCATAACAATGTTTACTTCGGGCGTTACCGTGAAGGAACACTTGAAAGTGAGTTCAGTGGAAATCTCGTGGAAGTTTGTCCTACCGGCGTTTTCACAGATAAAACATTTAAGAAACATCCTACACGTAAATGGGATCTGAACACGGCACCGTCGGTGTGCACCCATTGTGGCGCAGGTTGCAACATCATAGGCGGAGAACGATACGGCACACTGCGTCGCATCATGAATCGCTATAATGAAAATGTGAACGGCTATTTCCTTTGCGACCGCGGGCGTTTCGGTTATGACTTTGTGAACGCTCCCGAACGCATCCGCGACGTGGTAATCAAACATGAAAATATTTCAGAGAATACAAATCTGGTATCCTTACTGCCATCCATAATCGGAAAAGACAAAAAAATAATTGGCATCGGTTCGCCGTGCGCATCGCTCGAAGCAAACTTCGCTCTGATGTCGTTCACCGGAAAAGAGAATTTCTATAATGGTGTTTCAAAAAAAGATTTTTCATTCATTACAACCGTTCTGGATATTTTAAAGAACAGTCCGTCGGCACCTCCGTCACGCGGCGAAATGGAACGCTCAGATGCCGTACTGATACTCGGAGAAGATATTCTTAAAACATCACCCATTACATCACTGGCCATAAGGCAGGCGGCACGCAATCTTTCGAAAAAAATGGCGGCCGCTGTCGGCATTCCTGCATGGCACGATTCTGCCGTACGAACAAAAGGAATTCATTTAAAAAGTCCGGTATACATTACCGGCACACAGTCATCAAAACTTGACGATATTGCGGCTGAAGTGCTGAACGCACCGGCTGAAATCAGCGCACAGCTAGGCTTTGCGATAGCTTCATACATCAGCAAAAAGGCGCCGGAAACTGTGTTGCCGGATGCAGCGCTTTCAGTGCTTGCAAAAAAAATTGCCGACGACCTGATGAATGCCGAATACCCTCTTGTGATATCCGGTATTGATGCAGGGAACAGCGCATTGCCCAAAGCAGCATCCAACATTGTTCATGCGCTTGCCGTCGAAGGTAAAAATGCAAAATTGCTGTTGATACTTCCGGAATGCAACAGCATGGGCATTGGGATGATGGGTGGCAAAGACCTTGATGATGCCATCACCGAATTCGATTCGGCGGATACATTGGTCGTTCTTGAAAACGACCTGTACAAGCGTCTTTCGAAAGAACAGGCAGACGAATTATTCGGTAAATTCAAAAACATAATTGCATTACATCATTCACACAACAGCACAACCTCAGCAGCAGATATAGTGCTGCCGTCAGGCACTTTCGCCGAGTCGGAAGGTACGTTTGTGAATAATCAGGGGTATGCCCAACGAGCGTATTCAGTTTTTCAGGCCAAAGAGCCGATTATGGACAGCTGGCGCTGGATTAGCGACCTCATAGAACTTTCAGGATACGAAAAATCGCGCTGGCAAAATTTTGATGACCTGGTAAATGACATGGTGCGTGTGTTTCCTGAGTTCTTGAAAATAGCAGAAATACTGCCAAACGCCGACCTCCGCATTTCGGGTCAGAAGATACCACGGCAAACGCCCCGCTTCAGCGGAAGAACTGCCATGAATGCGAAAACAAATGTGAGCGAACAGAAGCCGGAACAGGATACTGATTCGGCACTTGCCTTCAGCATGGAAGGTTACAGCGGCATTCCACCGGCTGCGCTAATTCCGAATTACAGGGCATCGGGCTGGAACTCAACTCAGGCCATTTATAAATATATTGACGGTGCAGATGGCTCGAATATAACCGGAGATACTGAAGCAAAACTCATCGAACCATTGTCAGGCAAGCCTGCGAAATTCTTTGATGCGGTCACTGAATGATTTTTTGAAAATTAAGGAATGTAATTTTTTATGAAATATCTTTTAATAATAGCAGCTGTTTTACTCATTGTGCTCACCATAGCAGCAGGTCTGATTTGGGTTGAACGCCGCCTTCTTGCACTCTGGCAGGATCGCTACGGTCCGAACCGTGTTGGCCCGGCAGGTTTGATGCAGGTATTGGCCGACGTTATTAAAATCTTCTTCAAAGAAGACTGGATTCCGCCTTTTGCCGATAAAGCAGTGTTTGTGATAGCACCGGGAATTCTTATCATCAGCATTCTGCTTACCTTCGCTATCATTCCGTTTGGACCCAATTTTTACATCCTCGATTCCAACATCGGATTGCTGTTCTTTTTAGGTAATTCCTCATTGGGAGTATACAGCCTTGTGCTTGGTGGCTGGGCATCCAATAATAAATATTCATTGCTTGGCGCGATGCGCGGATCGGCACAAATGCTGACCTATGAGGTTTTTATGGGACTTTCGCTGATGGGCGTTGTGATGATGGCCGACAGTTTCAACCTCCGCATGATTGTTGAAGCGCAGCGCGGCTGCTGGTTTGTGGTGCCGCAATTTATTGGATTTGTAATATTTTTTATTGCCGGTCTGGCCGAAACACACCGCACGCCTTTTGATATTCCGGAAGCCGACGGCGAACTGATTGCAGGCTATCACAGCGAATATTCAGGCATGAAATTCGGAATGTTCTTTGTGGGTGAATACATGGGCGTAACGCTCATCTCCACACTCATTGTAACACTGTTCTTCGGTGGTTATCTGGGGCCGGCATTCCTGCCACCGGTATTCTGGTTCTTTTTGAAAACGGCATTTTTCATTTGCCTGTTCATTCTGATAAGAGCCTCACTGCCGCGTCCGCGTTATGACCAGCTGATGTCTGTCGGATGGAAATTGTTATTGCCGCTTGCATTGTTGAACATTTTAGTCACGGGTGCTGTATTGCTATTTTGGAAATAATGTGCAGCAGAAATATTATTTAATAATAAAGTACGGATGTTTTCTATTTTAAGAAGTATATGGCTCACCTTTCTTCACACCTTTAAAAAAAGGGTAACGGTTCAGTACCCCGAAGAAAAGCCTTATCTGCCGCCGCGTTACCGTGGTCGTATCGTACTTACGCGCGACGATGCGGGAAACGAACGCTGCGTTGCATGCAATCTTTGTGCAGCAGCCTGTCCGGTTGATTGCATTTCTTTACAAGCTGCCGAAGATGAAAAAGGCAGGCGGTATCCTGAATTTTTCAGAATTAACTTCTCGCGCTGCATCTTCTGCGGATTTTGCGAAGAGGCCTGCCCAACCTATGCGATTCAGCTCACACCCGATTTTGAACTGGGAGAATACAACCGTCAGAATATGGTTTACGAAAAAGAGCATTTACTGATATCAGGACCGGGAAAATATCCGGGATACAATTTTTATGAAGAAACAGGGATAGAAATGGGATTAAAACCCAAGGGAACGGGCAATAGTGAAGAAAAGCCCATTGATGCCTGGGGATTGATGCCATAATACGATTATTAAATTAAACTAATGAACACAATATTTTACATAGCCGGAGCAATGGCACTCTTGACCGCAATCACGGCAATCACGCGAAAAAACGCGATACATTCCTTATTGTATATGATATTGTCGCTGCTGTCAGTTTCTATTATTTTCTACATTCTGGGTGCGCCGTTCATGGCGGCACTCGAGATTATCATCTATGCCGGAGCCATTATGGTACTGTTTATTTTTGTGATTATGATGCTCAATGTAGCTCTTGAAATTAAGCTGGAAGAAAAATGGCAGCCACTCAAACTCTGGTTATTCCCGTTTCTCATTGCAGCCGCATTATTGGTGCTATTTATCATAGCTTTTGACACTATGAAACACGAACGTGGAAGCGGCGTTATCATTGGGCCTGAACAAGTCGGCTACACATTATTCAAAACATATTTGCTGGGAGTGGAGATATCAGGAATATTGCTGATGTTGGGAATTATCGGTGCCTATCATCTCGGCAGGCAGCGGAAAAATTCGCTGCATCGTTTTTTACAAAATGAGAAAAATAATTAGGATGGTCACTATATCAATAGAAACACAATTGATTTTTGCCGCTATGCTTTTCCTCACGGGATTCGTAGGATTGTTGGTGCGTAAAAATATTATTTTCATGCTGCTTTCGATAGAGATTATGCTTAACAGTGCCGGTCTTGCCTTTGTGATAGCAGGTTCAAAGTGGGCGCAGGCCGACGGTCAGGTGATGTTTATTTTTATCCTTGCTGTAGCTGCCGTTGAAGTTTCTATAGGAATGGCGCTCATCCTGCAGATGTATCATCATTTCAAGACGTTGAATATTGATGAAATGAAAAAATTAAAAGAAGACACAAACCAATCCGTTAAATGAAATTATTAATTGCCCTCATACCGGCCTTGCCGTTCCTCAGTTTCCTGATTCTTGCATTTGCAGGAAAACAGTTGGGAAGAAGAATGTCTGCCATACTGGGTTCCGCTTCAGTCGGACTCTCTGCGCTTATTACGATTGTTGTAGGAATAAATTTCATGACAGCCGCCCCCGATGGTGCAATTAAAGTTCATCTTTGGGAATGGCTTAGCAGCGGCGGTTTTACTGCAAATATTGCATTCAGCCTCGACGCTCTTTCTCTAGTTTTCTGCTTTGTAATCACATTTGTTGGTGCGCTCATCCATATTTATTCTATTGAATTCATGGCCGAAGATGAAGGCTGTTCAAGGTTTTTCGCATACATGAATCTTTTTGTCGGCTCAATGCTGGTGCTGGTTTTAGCCGATAATCTGTTGCTCATGTACCTCGGCTGGGAAGGCGTGGGACTTTGCAGTTATCTGCTCATCGGGTTCTGGCACAAAGAACCTGAAAACGGCTACGCCGCCCGCAAAGCATTTATTATAACACGCATAGGCGATACCGCAATGCTCATAGGACTGTTCCTGCTGTTCATCAATCTGGGCACGCTCACCATTGATGAGCTGATGCAGCGAGCAAGCATTCAATGGGCAATCGGCTCACCGCTCGCCATCACAGCCGCAGCCCTGCTTCTTGGCGGCGCAGTAGGAAAATCGGCACAACTTCCCTTGCAAACATGGCTGCCCGATGCAATGGCTGGTCCATCGCCGGTGAGCGCTCTGATTCATGCGGCCACCATGGTTACTGCAGGCGTGTACCTCATCGCACGTACTCATGTTTTATTTTCACTCGCTCCCGTAGTACAGGCAATTGTTGCAATCATAGGCGCGCTCACCCTGCTGATTGCGGGATTCAGCGCTCTTGCACAGCACGACCTTAAACGCATTCTCGCCTATTCAACCATTTCGCAAATCGGCTACATGTTTCTTGCTCTCGGGCTGGGTGCCTGGAATGCAGCCATATTTCACTTCTTCACGCATGCATTTTTCAAAGCGCTGCTATTCCTTGCTGCAGGCAGTGTTATTGTTGCATTGAATGAAGAACACGATATCTTTAAAATGGGCGGCCTGCGTAAAAAACTCAAAACGGTATTCATCACTTTTATCATTGGTTCAGCTTCGCTTGCTGCGCTGCCACTTGTCACTGCCGGGTTCTACAGTAAAGACGAAATATTATGGCTGGCATGGTCATCGCCCAATGGAAATGCATTGCTTTGGCTGGCCGGAATTGTCGGAGCATTCCTCACATCGCTTTATACTTTCAGGATGGTATTCATTACATTTTATGGCGAAACCAAAACAGAGCCGACCAAAATTCCCGGAAAACTCATGATGGTTCCGCTGATTATCCTTGCAGTATTATCGGTAATTGCAGGATTTATTGAACTGCCCGGCAACTTTGGAGTAACTCGAATTTTCAGCAATATGATGGAAACAACACTTCCTGCAATCGCTGAAAGCGCGCATTCAAATATGGAATTCATATTTCAGTTGATTGCAGCCATTGTTACCATTGCCGGTATCTGGCTTGCATACCGTTTATACTTAAAACGAGAAGTAAAACCTGCGCACGGAGGACTTCTCCACAACTTTTTTTACAGTGGATGGGGCTTTGACAAATTGTATGATTTCGTTTTTGTGCGCCCCATCGTAAGCCTTTCCGAAATAGATAAGAATGACGTAATCGATTCTGTTTATACAGGAATAGTACGCCTGGTAGTTTCGCTGAACAAATTGTTCAGCAGGATGCAAAATGGCCGTCTGCGCTGGTACATGCTTGTAATGGCTGTCGGCATCGTTTTATTAATAACCATTATGGTCACACTATGATACTTCTTCTCCTCATATTGATATTGCTGGTCGGCGGTTTGTTCGCTTGGCTTTCGGGCCTCGTGAATGCTGCACTTCCGCGAATTGTTGCACTGCTTGCACTTTTTGCCGATGCCGCATTACTTCTTTATGTATATATGAATCTGCCCATGCCGGCTGACGGCAGTTTTGCACTCGATTTCTGCATTCCCTGGATTACGCGTTACGGCATCAGCTTGCACTTTGCCCTCGACGGACTCAGCCTTGCGATGCTGGCACTCACGGTAATGCTTGGTATTGTAGCTGTTCTGGCATCATGGAAAGACAGCATTAAAAATCCGGGATTTTTTCATTTGAATATTCTGAGCGCGCTGGCAGGAATTGCAGGCGTTTTTCTGTCGATGGATCTTTTCCTCTTTTATTTTTTCTGGGAACTGATGATTATTCCCGTGTTCTTTATCATAGGCATCTGGGGCAGCGAAAACCGGACATACGCCGCAAACAAATTTTTCATCTTCACACAGGCAGGCGGACTTCTGATGTTCGTTTCCATTCTCGCACTTTACTTTATTCACGGTGATATCACCGGAATATACACCTTCAACTACATTCAGTTGCTGGGTACCGAAATACCTTTGCATCTTTCTTTTATGCTAATGCTGGGCTTTCTTGCGGGATTTTTCGTAAAACTTCCCGTAATTCCTTTTCATTCGTGGTTACCCGATGCTTATTCGGAAGCTCCTGTAGCAGGAAGCATTATTCTGGCCGGCATTCTCTCAAAAACTGCCGCCTATGGTTTATTGCGTTTTGTAGTTCCGCTGTTTCCTCAGGCATCCGTAGCATTCGGGCCTTTCGGAATGATGCTTGCCGTGGTCAGCATCCTTTACGGCGCCAAGCTTGCCTTTGCACAAACCGACCTGAAACGGCTGATTGCATTCAGCAGTATCAGCCATATGGGATTTATACTGCTGGGAGTTTATGCGTTTAACACGATGGCATTTCAGGGTGTGCTCATGCAAATGATTGCACACGGAATCAGCATTGCCGCCTTATTCGTAATTGCATCGCAACTGCAAGCACGTCTTGGCACTCGCGACATTGACAAAATGGGTGGACTCCGGAACCGCCTGCCCTGGCTTGGTTCCATGGGATTGGTGTTTGCACTGGCTTCATTGGGCATGCCCGGCATGGGAAATTTCATTGCTGAATTTCTGATACTGGGCGGTGCATTTAAAACCAGCATATTGATGAGCTGCCTTGCAAGTCTGGGCCTGATAGCCGCCACATTGTACTCGTTGCGAATTGTACAAAAAATATTTCTGGGTAAGGAAGAAAATACTGCAGTCGCGCTTCAGCGTGTCACCTTGCGAGAAAAAACCATCACCGGAGCGCTCACGATTATGATAATATTTATTGGATTGTATCCGCGCATTATACTAAAAACAGGGAAAGCCGCTCTCAACAAATCACTTGAATCCGTTAACCTGAATTCTCAAAATGAATTTACTACATTCTTTTACGGAAATATTTACAACGTGAAACCTGCAGCGACAAATCAAGAACAACCCACTGAGAGTGTAGTACCTGAGTCACAAAAAATAACAACAAATTAATTATGGTTCCAGCTGATTTTATAAGTTTACTTCCCTTAATTATACTTGCAGTAGCGCCGCTGTTTATTCTGCTCACCATTGCGGTAGTCAGAAATCACATGGTGATTTATGGCTTTACATTACTGGGATTTATTGCTGCGTTTCTTTCCATTTATTTTGTACTGCCGCTTGCGCCCCATGAGATATCGGGTTTATTCATCATTGACCGGTACAGCCAGCTATTTCTGTCAATTATTATTCTTGCAAGCCTCGTAATTACGGTGCTTTCCTACCACTACTTAAAACTTCACAATGGCGAGAACGAAGAGTTTTATGTGGTACTTTTCGTGGCGGCCCTTGGAGCAGGCATTCTCACAATATCCAACCATTTTGCATCATTTTTTCTGGGCATAGAACTACTCAGTATATCAGCTTACATCCTTATTGCCTATCTACGTTCACGTGATTATTCCGTTGAAGCAAGTATCAAGTATCTTCTCCTTGCCTCGGTTTCATCGGCGTTTATGCTGTTTGGGATGGCACTGATATACGCAGCTACCGGCACTATGAACTTTTCCGGTCTTGCCGGAAATTTCCTGATACCTGCCACCGTTTCGCCATTGCTCATGCTCGGACTGGCAATGATTATTGTAAGCCTTGGTTTTAAACTCGCGCTGGTGCCGTTTCACATGTGGACACCCGATGTTTATCAGGGTGCTCCGGTGCCCGTAACAGCATTTATTGCAACAGTTTCTAAAGGTGCAGTAATGGCACTTATAATTCGGCTTTTCTCCATGATTGGCGGTGCGCAAAATACAATTATCATCATTGTAATTACAGTCATCGCGGTACTTTCAATGGTAATTGGGAACATACTTGCAATCAAACAGCGCAATCTGAAGCGGCTCCTGGCCTATTCATCCATTGCGCATCTTGGCTATCTGGCAATCATTTTACTTATCGGAACCAACACCGGCATTCAGGCAGCAGCATTTTATCTTATCTCCTATTTCGTTACTTCATTAGCGGCTTTTGCAGTTATTTCATTGCTTTCAGCCTGCGAACATGATATGGATGACATAGAAAATTACAAAGGCCTGTTCTGGAAAAAACCGTGGATTGCAGCCATTATGACACTTGCATTGCTTTCGCTTGCGGGCATTCCGCTAACCGCAGGATTCATTGCAAAATTTTTCGTCGTGCTTCAGGGCGTACATCACGGCCTCTGGATTGTTGTATTCAGTCTTGTGATTAACAGCGCCATCGGTCTTTATTACTATATAAAAGTAATTGCAAAAATGTTCTCCCCTGCTGATAACATTGCTCTGCCTGTTGTTCCGCGTATCGGATATTTCATGCTGAGTGTTCTGGGACTTTGCATTCTGTGGTTAGGATTATTTCCGGGATGGATCAGTGATATACTTGCTCGCTTTGCCTTTCTGCCTTAATCGAAATAGGCAAGAAATTTTTGTTAATCCAATACATTTTCCTGACTAAAATAGCACTTTCGTCTATGAATAAAAACAAACTCACAGCATACACATTTCTGACCATGGCAATGGTGTTCTGGGGGTTTTCATACATATGGCTGAAAACAGTGTACCAATATTTACCACCGGTTACGACAACTTTTTTCAGATTGATTATCGCCACTGTTTTTCTTGTCGCGCTGTCACTCATCATGGGCAAACTTCAAAAAATAAACAAGAAAGACATTTCACTTTTTATACTGCTGGCACTTTTTGAGCCATTTTTGTATTATATGGGCGAAAGCTACGGCGTTAGTATGGTGTCGCCCACAGTAGCATCCATTGTCATATCCATGATTCCGCTGTTTCTTCCATTCTCCATGTATTTCCTTGCAAGGGAGCCGCTTTCGCTGAATAATTTCTGGGGAATTGCGATTTCATTTATCGGCGTATTAATGGTGGTACTCAACAACGATTTCAGTTTCAGCGCGTCGCCATTAGGATTAGCCTGCCTGTTATCGGCAGTGGCAAGCGTGATGGGGTACAGCTATTTTCTGGTTAAGCTGGCTTCCAGATACAATGCTTTTACTATTATCACCGTACAAAACTTTTTAGGAATTTTCTTTTTTTTACCTGCATTTTTTTTGATTGATTTTCCTGCGTTGAAAATCCCTGATATTAATTCAGAGCTCATTCTAAACCTTTGTGCACTGGGTGTGTTTGCGTCGGCTATGGCGTTTTTCCTGTTTACTCTGGGCATACAGAGAATTGGAGTAATCAAGGCCACAATTTTCACTTACATTATTCCTGTCATCACCGCCGTTTTTTCTTTTCTGTTTCTGAATGAAATTTTTACGGCGCAAAAAATGCTGGGAATATTTGTAGTAATTGCCGGGCTATTTTTATCGCAGGTAAATCCCTCGAAAATATTCAGAAGAAAACAGTCTGTCTAAAGTATTATGGCAGACTTGGTGGTGGACCGAATGCCGGATTTGTTAGAAATGTCTGGTCGGTCAGCGTCAGCAAAAATGCTTTCAGATCAGCCTTTTCAGCCGGAGTCAGCTGTGCACCGCCATCAGATAATTTGTGCATCAGCGGACTCACAGAAGGAGACCAAACCAGACCATTACTGTAGAAATCAATAACCTGTTCAAGAGTCGTAAAACGACCATCGTGCATGTAGGGTGCCAGTAATTCAACATTGCGCAACGATGGCGCTCTGTATGCTCCGATATCCATGGCATTCCCGGTAACAGCGTATCGGTCGCGGGTATCGCTAAACGCAGAATCCTTGGCATTATTATAATATAAGTTTGTGGTAAACAAAGGATTTCCGCTGCCTCCGTGGCAATGAAAACAATCGGCGCCTTGCTCGGTAACAAATAAAACGTAGCCATTCAATTCGGATGAGGTGAGCGTCGCACTGCCCTGAAGATATCTGTCAAATTTTGAATCACTCGAAACAAGTGTTCGGATGAATTGCGAAATGGCCTTTGCCATCAGTTCAAACGTAATCGTATCAGACCCAAAAGCGGCTTTAAACAATGGTTTATATCCGGGAATACTCCGGATTACCTGCAATGATTTATTGGAATCGCTGTGCATTTCATGCGGGGCATAAATTCCCATCCACACCAAATCTTCAAGGCGCCTCTTTTTAGGATTCGGATTCAGCGGATCAATCAGTCCGTTCCACAAATAACCGTTTGAATTAAATACCACATTGCATAAGGTCATCATGGCATGAGGTGTGGGAATTCCGGTGATACCATGCGGCATACCACCCGGAAAAGAAGGGTTCGCCAAACCGCACACAAAGGCGCTTTCCTGAACATGACAGCTTGAACAACTCATCAGTGAATCGGCATCAGTGCGCCCACCAAAACGACCGTCATAAAATAAACAGCGACCTAAATATACGCCTTCTACAGTTATCGGATTATCAGCCGGAATATTCATCTGCGTAGGGAAATACGCCGGAACATGGATTGTGTAAGGTGTCGGCGCATACTTATCACCGGGCATCAGGCTCACCTCCGTAATTGGCGTTTCCTTATGGCAGGCGTTAAGCGCCACTAAAAGAATAAAAACTATACTGAGGTATTTACGCATTATCAAATTAGTGAAGAATTAAAAACCAAGAACTAAGAATTGTTCATTTTTCCGCCAAAGGCGGACAGGCATTGCCAAATTGATTAATTGCCGAATTGTCAACTCATCACTTCATTGTAAACACATCTGCACCATTTTCTTTGGCAGTATTCAAGGCTGACTGATTCTGCATAATTGCGCCACCCCAATAATTGAAATCCCACACATGAGGCGTATCAAACCAGCTCTCAATATTCATTACAATACCAATTTCTTTAGTTTGATTCTCATCCAGCGTAAATGATGATGCCGGCAAGGTTACAGTGAAGCTGTTGTCCACAATACTTGTAATGGAATCGTAAACGATGACGCCGGAAGCATAGATTTGCCCTTTACCAAGGTGAAAATTAAAAAAGTGATTTACATTGGATGTGTCTTTCCAGCTGCCGTTTAGTTTCAGATAGTGATACCCGCCACCAAGCAATTCCGGCCAGAACATATTGGTTTCAGGCGGATTCAAAAACATATTTGAAAGATTCCTGTCTGATTTAATCCCAAAAGTAAAGCTGATTGACTCGTAGGTTCCTGCCGGTATTTCCTGAGTTATTGACCATGTTTGTGAAGAAGGAATGTCAGTATCCACATAATGGATACCATTATTCTGAGTAATCAGTTTTACGCTGCCATCACCATTATGCAGCACCACATCCGAAAGAAACCACTGAGCCTCCGAAATATTGTAGGGATTGCCCGCGGCATTCACGTATTCCATCGTATCGACAATGAGGGGCATCCCGTTAACCTGATGAAAAAATTTAAAGGTCAGTTTACC
The DNA here is from genome assembly GCA_037133915.1 of Bacteroidota bacterium. Taxonomy (NCBI): domain Bacteria; kingdom Pseudomonadati; phylum Bacteroidota; species Bacteroidota bacterium. The sequence continues at coordinate 10,632 of JBAXND010000035.1, read as the reverse complement.
GTATTTTGTAACAACGGGCGTAAAAGGCTCCTCTTTTTTACATGAAATTAATACAAAAGAAGTGACAACAAACAGCAGAATGGCACTTATATAGCGGGAATTCTTCATTTTATGATTAATTAACACTAACAAAAATAACAAAAAAAAGGGGTATTTATTATTTCCTCATGCAATTAAAAGAATTTCGCTGCGTTTTCATTTAATTCATAATTTTGCTGAAAATTTAATCAATATGGATTTGAAAGAGATTTTGGCTGTTTCAGGAAAAAGCGGCCTGTTTAAAATTATCGCCCACAACAAAACCGGGGTGATCGTGGAATCGTTGCTGGACCATAAAAGGATGCCGGTATATGCCACCGATAAAATAAGCAACCTTGAAGAGATAAGTGTGTTCACTACCGACAAGGACATTCTGCTGAAAGAAGTTTTTAAACTGATTTACGAAAAGGAAAATGGCGGAAAAGCCATTGACCCGAAGTCGGACGACAAAAAACTGCGCGAATACTTTGAGCAAGTGCTTCCAAACTTCGATAAGGAAAAAGTTTATACCTCCGATATCAGAAAAATGTTTGTGTGGTACAATCAGCTGCACGAAAATAATATGCTCGATTTTACTGAAAAAGAGGAAGAAAAAACAGAAGAAAGCGATGCTCCGGCAGAACCGGAAGCCAAGCCGGTTAAGGCTGCTAAGAAAAAAGAAAGCTCTAAGGAGTAATTATTAAAATCCGCGTTAAGCGGATTTTTTTTTACCGTATCTTTGAGTTGGTCCATACGTTAACAATCTAACAGGATGACTAAACACGCCAGAGATTTCAGCATAGTAAAAAAAACTTTTTTATCTGCCGCTCATTTCCTGCTTGAACTGTCATCGTCCGAACCACTGCCACCCATTGTTCCGGGTCAATTCTGCGAAGTGCTCATCCCACATTCAGCACAAACGTTTCTGCGAAGGCCTTTCTCAATACATGATGTAATTGAAGAAACCAACAGCATCATTATTCAGGTAAGCATTGTCGGAGCCGGCACACAACAATTATCGCGATTAACAGAAGGACAATCGCTGAATACTATTTTCCCTTTGGGTAAAGGATTTTCACTTGCAGAAAAAGGACGTGTGCTATTAGCCGGTGGCGGATGCGGGACAGCTCCCCTGCTCTATCTTGCCCGTTTGCTTTATGAAAAAAATGTACGCCTTGATATTTTAACCGGAGGACGGTGTTTTTCTGACATCCATGAAACTCACGAATACCGTAAATACGGCGAGTTATATATAAGCACGGAAGACGGCAGCCTTGGCGAAAAGGGCATCATAACCAAACACAGCATCCTGAACGGTATGCCCGCCTATGATATGGTCTATTGCTGCGGCCCCGAACCCATGATGAAAGCAGTTGCAGCATGGTGTGCCGGGCATAATACAGAATGCGAAGTATCGCTGGAAAATACAATGGCATGCGGCATTGGTGCCTGTTTGTGCTGTGTAACATCCACAAATCAAGGAAATGCGTGTGTCTGCACTGAAGGTCCGGTCTTCAACACAAAACAATTATTATGGCAAACCTGAGTGTAAGCATCGGCAGCATGCATCTGAAAAATCCGGTAATGGCGGCATCCGGAACATTTGGCTACGGTTCTGAATTTGCCGATTTCATGGATCCCGCAGCTTTGGGCGCTTTTGTAACTAAAGGCACAACGGCCGCTACGCGTCAGGGAAACGATTACCCGCGCATGGCCGAAACAGCCTCAGGAATGCTCAATGCCGTTGGATTGCAGAATAAAGGTGTGGCACATTTTATTCAAGAAATCTATCCTGAAATTCAAAAATTCAAAACAAATATCATCGTAAATGTTTCCGGCTCAACCCTCGAAGAATATGTACTGTGCGCCGAAAAAATCAATGAACTTGAGGGAATTGCCGCCATTGAACTGAATATCTCATGCCCTAACGTGAAACAAGGAGGCATGGCATTTGGCGTTGACCCGCACGCTGCAGCAGCCGTAACACGGGCCGTTCGCAATGTTTACCATAAAACACTTATTGTAAAGCTGTCGCCGAATGTGACCGATATCACAGAAATAGCAAGGGCTGCAGAAAGTCAGGGCGCAGATTCACTGTCTCTGATAAACACATTGCTGGGCATGGCTATTGATGCCGAAACACGCAGACCGGTTCTGTCAACCGTTACCGGCGGCCTGTCCGGACCCTGCATCAAACCGGTGGCATTGCGTATGGTGTGGCAGGTTGCCAATGCTGTAAAACTGCCGATAATCGGGCTGGGCGGCATCATGAATGCCGCAGATGCCATAGAGTTTATGCTGGCTGGTGCAAGCGCCATTCAAGTGGGCACCGCCAATTTTATCGACCCGGCAGTTACCATAAAAATTATTGAAGGCATCCATGAATACCTCGACAGGCACGGCATTGATACTATTAAGGAATTAATTGGGGGAATTTCATCCATTCATTGATAATTATCACCTTTCCGTATTATCTGCAAATTCTCGCTGAATTCAGGCGTCAATTGCATCAAAACTCGTAACTTTGCGCCTGATTTATTCATCTATCTGAATACAATCTAAATTAAAATAGGAATAAGTATTATGGATATCAAGAAGGAAAAGGTACTGGAAGCCCTCAGTACAGTTTATGACCCCGATCTGAAGAAAGACCTGGTGAGCCTGAATATGATTTCAGATATTACTATTAATGGAACCAAAATATCATTCACGCTTACACTTACAACACCCGCCTGTCCGCTTAAAGATAAACTGAAACGCGATTGCACCGAAGCCATCCACAGCATGGTTTCCGAATCGGCAGAAGTAGAAATCACACTCAGCTCCCGGGTTACCCAAAGCAGCCATCGTAAAGAAGGCAGCTTACCCGATGTTAAGAATATTATTGCTGTAGTATCTGGAAAAGGCGGCGTTGGAAAGTCAACCGTGGCAGCCAATCTGGCACTGGCACTTGCTAAAAGCGGCGCACGCACAGCTTTGGTTGATGCCGACATTTACGGTCCTTCCGTACCGATGATGTTCGGACTCAAAGGTCATAAGCCTGAAATCATTGAGAAAGACGGCGTACAGATGATGGTTCCCGCAGAGAAATTCGGATTGAAAATGCTGTCGATCGGCTTTTTTGTTGATCCCGACAAGGCCGTAATCTGGCGCGGCCCCATGGCTTCATCGGCACTGAAACAATTGTTTACAGAAGCCGACTGGGGCAGTCTCGATTATATGATTATTGACACCCCTCCCGGAACAGGCGATATACACCTGACCATGGTTCAGACACTGGCCGTATCGGGCGTAGTCGTTGTAACCACACCTCAGGAAGTGGCTTTGGCCGACGCACGCAAAGCAGTGAGCATGTTCCGCCAGGAAGGCATCAATGTTCCGGTGCTTGGATTGGTTGAAAACATGTCGTACTTCACCCCTGCCGAACTCCCCGAAAATAAATATTATATCTTTGGAAAAGGAGGCGGACAGAAACTTGCAGACGAATTCAGCATTCCATTGTTAGGACAAATTCCCGTCGTTCAAAGTATCTGCGAATCGGGAGATGCAGGACGGCCCGTGCTGATGAATGAAAACTCAGCCGAATCTGCCGCATTCACTCATCTGGCAGAAAGCGTATCACAGCAGGTTGCCATATGGAACGCCATGAAGGAAATGACCGACGTAGAAAAATGCAAACACTAATATCAATTTCAATTAATAATTTTTAACGACTAAACCGATGCCTACTAAAGAAGAATTGATCACGAAAGTACAGGGTGTTATTGACCAGATCAGACCGTATCTCGAAGCTGATGGCGGAAACATTAAATTTGTAGAACTCACCGACGAGAATGTGGTGAACGTTGAGCTTCAGGGCGCCTGCCGTAGCTGCCCGATGAGCATCATGACGCTGAAAAACGGTGTTGAAGCCGCTGTTAAAAAAGCCATTCCCGAGATTAAATCCGTTGAGGCAACAAACCTCGGATAAGGAGTTTTGCAGGGTAAACGACCCTAAAATATAAGCTTTCACCGGCGTGAAAGCATTTAACGTCCATGAGCTATGTGGAATATCCACAAACCGTTTCGTTTTTTGGTGATATCCGTATTCTGCGCAATTGTAGTTACCGTATTGCTGCGTCAGGGTATGTTTATGGATGGACTGATGTACAGTTCAATTTCACGGAATCTGGCGGATGGAAAGGGCTCGATGTGGTTCCTGCACTTCAGCAATTCGCTGTTCAGCGATTTTCATGAGCACCCGCCTCTTGTATTCTGGATACAGGCAGTATTTTTTAAACTTTTTGGTGACGGTTTTTATACCGAAAGGCTTTATTGCCTCCTCGCAGGAATTGCAGTGGCATGGCTCATTACACGCACATGGAAGGAACTGAACAAAGGAAACACGGATGCACAGCCGTTTTCATGGCTGCCCGTATTGTTCTGGATCAGTATTCCCGTTATTTCGTGGGGACTCGGAAATAATATGCTTGAGAATACCATGGCTATTTTTACCACTGCCGCCGTATTAGTTATCATCAAAGGAATTTCGCAAGAAAAAAATCGTTTACTGTTTTTTACGATTGCTGCTCTTATGATTTTTTTCGCCGTACTGGCAAAAGGACCCGTGGCAATGTTCCCGCTGGCGGCTGTTTTCATGCACTGGATTGTATACAGACGTTTCAGTTTTATAAAAGCACTGATGTATTCGCTGTATATCACAGGCATTTTTATATTGGTTTTTTCACTGCTATTCGCGATTAATCATCAGGCCTGGCTCAGTATGAATTTATATCTGGAACAGCAGATAATTAAAGCCTACAATGATTCGGGCACGGTGAGTTCTCGTTTTTTCATCCTGCCAAGGCTGTTTCGCGAACTGGGCATCGGCATAGCATTGCTGATTATGATTCTATTACCTTCAGTTATCAGACGCAGGAAAGCAGCCGGATTAAACAGGCAAAACCTGAAAAAATCATTGTTCCTCACACTCGTTGGATTATCGGCTTCACTTCCGCTGATGGTAAGCATGAAACAATCCGGATTCTACGTTATCCCCGCCTATCCATGGTTTGCACTGGCCTTCGCATTTTTGTGCCTGACACAGATACAGCAAATGTTCAGCAAACTTCCCCAAAAAGGAAATGCCCTGAAAATTATGAATATTGCAGGAATACTGCTGCTGACAAGCGTATTGGCTTATAATATTACACAAATAAACAAGCCGGGACGCGATACCGAAAAATTGAATGATATCAGGACAATTGCTGACATTGTTCCGCGGAATTCTACTGTCAGTATCTCTCAGGAAGTTTGGCCGGACTGGGCGCTTCACGGTTACTTTGAGCGTTATTACAATATAAGTTTAGATGCCGGAAGCGTACCGCATGAATATTATCTTGCTTTACGCGATGATGCGACAAAACCTGCAAAACAATATTCAAGCATGCAGCTGAACCTGAAATTATTTAAGCTATATGCGAATGATTCTTTACAGAAAATGACCAAACAATAAAGCTCAGCAACAACTAATCAGCAAATTATTGACAAGGGTGAATATGTCGGATGCAGCCAATATAAAAAGAATCGGCATTGCCGGAAGTGGACGGATGGGTACGGATATTTTTCTGTTCCTCGACGGACACGGGTTTGAACTCCGCTGGCTCTGCAAAGGCGAAACTGAACAAACGGCCGCCGAAGCCTGCTTCCTAAAACGTATTGCACGTCAGAAGAAAACAGGAATGCTCAGTGATGCCGCCTATGAGCTTAAACTGAAGTCGACCCTCATCAGCTGCGACGCGGCAATATTTTCCGACTGTGACCTGATTATAGAAAGCATTCCCGAACATCGGGACGAGAAAAAAAACCTCCTCGCGCAGATTGACAAAATCGTTTCAGCGGGTTGTATAATTACCAGCAACAGTTCATCCATTCGTCCATCGATACTTGTGCCATCGGCAAACAGGAAAACCACTTTTGCAGGCATGCATTTCTTCTATCCACTTGCATTCAAAACAGCCGCAGAATTAATAGTTACGGAACACACTTCCGAAAACACAAAAATAATTTTACGCAATTTTCTCACACGAATCGGCCGCAACATTTTTGAACTTGATGAAGAACATGCCTTCATGCTGAACCGTATATTTTTGCCGGTTCAGGCTGAGGCATGCAGGCTGGTGGAAGAAGCCATCATGGAATTCCGGGAGGTTGATGCCATTGTAAAAAAGTTCGTGTTTCCATGTGGGATATTTTCATTTTTCGACCAGGTCGGAAATGACGTCATGCTGTCGTCCGTTAACAATTATGCGGAATTTGAGGCAGAACCCGGATTTCTTATCCCGATGCAAAACCTGCTGCAGCGAATGGTAAGCGACCATTTACTCGGAATAAAAACAGGCATCGGTTTCTATAATTATCAGAATCCTGATAATACAGAGGTTGAAATAAATCCGGCAGACGAAAACGTGCAGATATGCATAGGACTTCTTGAAGCCAGCTATAAAAATGCAGCCATGGCAATGGCACAGAAAACCGGAACCGAACTACTCAAACTCAACGAAGCACTGATGGAATATACCGGAGCCGACAAAGGACCTTTTTCAGGTAATAGTGAATAGTGAACAGTGAATAGTGAACAGTTTTTTGACTTTCGACTTTTCGACTTTTGACTTTTTGACTTTTTGACTTTTTGACTTTTCGACTTTTGACTTTTGACTTTCGACTTTCGACTTTTGACTTTTCGACTTACGACTTTCGACTTACGACTATCTTTTATATCTTTGTACTTATTAGTATTCTCTATAATTACATGTCACAATTCTGATGGAACGAAAAGTTGTTGTAACGGGCATGAGCATAATCAGCTCACTGGGTCTGGATCTGGAAACAAACTGGGCAAATCTGGTACAGGGCAAAAGCGGTGTAGGTAACATTACATTGTTCGATGCATCGGGCAACCAGACGCGCATTGCAGCCGAAGTACCCGCCGGATTTGACGAATTGTGGCCTAAACACATCAAGAAAAGAGCCGCCGACCAGATGACACGCGTCACCAAAATGTGTTATGTGTGCGCCAAACAGGCTGTTGCTGCAAGCGGGATTAATTTTGAAGAAACGGACCGCAACCGCTGCAGTGTGATACTGGGTGTTGTCAGTACAGCCAATACAAGCTCCGAAAAAGGCACCACACCCCAGAACCGCGTTTTGAAAAGTATGGCCAACGCCATGTCGGCATGGATATCACTGGAATATAAACTCGCCGGACCGAATTTCACGGTTTCGTCGGCATGCGCATCATCGGCATACGCACTCGGACTCGGTTACGACATGATTCGTCACGGGATGGCAGATATTGTGATTGTTGGCGGCGCCGACAGCATCATCAATAAAGAAGAAATTGAAGGTTTTAATGAAATATACGCGCTGTCGGCAGAAAACGACAATCCCAAAGCCAGCAAACCATTTACGAAAAACCGCGACGGATTTGTTATTGGTGAAGGAGCCGGCATCATCATTCTTGAATCTGAAGAATCAGCCCTGAAGCGGAATGCCGAAATACATGCCGAGATAAAAGGCTATGCCACCACCAGCGAAGGGTATAACATCATGGCACCGATGAAAGACGGTGAAGGCATTGCACTCACCATTGAAAAAGCTCTGAACAACGCCGGTATTTCAAAAGATGAGGTGGATTACATCAACGCACACGGCACTTCCACCACTCTCAACGACCGCTACGAAACCATGGCCATCAAAAGAGTGTTCGGCGAAGGTGCTTATAAAATACCTGTGTCGTCCACCAAATCCATGATAGGTCATACCATCGGAGCGGCAGGCGTTATTGAGCTTATTGTCACCATCATGAGTCTGAAAACGGGCATCCTTACCCCTACTATTAATTATGATGAACCCGACCCCGAACTTGACCTGGATTATGTCCCCAATACCGCCCGTGAAAAGGACATAAAATGCGCATTATCAAACTCCTTCGCCTTCGGTGGGCATAATGCAGTGGTGGTTGTAAAAAAATATGTGTAAATTTGCTGCCGCGATTATCAAAAAGGATTAAAAATGGCAAAAATTTCTGAAAATACACGAACCGAGGTTACCGAAACGGTTTACAATTTCTTTATTGAAGAATGTGAAGTTGACGCGTCCAGAATCAATGACCATACAAATATTATTCGTGATATTGATGGTGATTCACTGATGTTTCTGGAACTGATCGAGGTATTCAAGAAAAAATACACCCTTGATATTGAACTCAAAACGATAGGCAAATACGTGGTGAAACATCCCGTTGAAACTATTGGTCAGCTCATTGATATGACCATGCTTATCATTGAACACGAGAACCGCATAACAGAAATCGAATAACATCAGCTCTCAGTCCAACCCCATAGAACCTATACCTGAAAACGCACTCAGCTGCGGCATAGACATTGAGGATTGCAACAGGTTCAGAAAATTCCTGACTCACCAATCGGGAATCCATCCGCTCATCATCGACGTATTTACACGGGAAGAAATCCGCAGGAACTTACAGCGCAATTCGGCTGAACGTTTCACCCTGGGATTTTGCTGCAAGGAAGCTTCGTTCAAAGCATTGGGCAAAGGATGGCGCAACAGCGAAGTGCAATGGCAGGATATAGAATTGCTGTTTGATGATGCCTTGAGCGAAGACAAGGCAGTGGTGCATTTTTCAAATAAGGCACATGAGCAGTTCCTGGCATTGGGCGGTAAAAAAATAATGCATATTTTTGATGTGGACGACGACCACGCCACCCTTACAATTATTATTTCAGGATAAATGGAAAAGCCCGTTGCACATATATTTCCCGCCTTTGTTCCCGAATACAAAGGGTATGAAATTGATGCAATTACGAAGCATGGAACAGATTTTACCGGTCTGCTGAAGTCGGCTTCCGCTATTACCGGCAGCGACCTTACGTCCTTTAATATAGCTTCCGGCAATTTCCTTGACGACGAACTGAAATCACAGTATATCACCTACATAATGGCATGTGCCGTTTCCGATATTCTTCACAAAAACGGACAAAAACCTGCCATGACAGCCGGTTACAGCATGGGATTGTACGCGGCGCTTTATCACAACCGCGCACTTACGTTTGAATCGGGATTGCATATCATTACTCTTGCATACCGTTGTATTCACGAAGCGGCCGAATCAAAATCCTTTGGAATGGGCGTCATCGGCGGACTTGAAGAAAACGATATTGAAAAAATCATCACACTGAATCAGCTGGATTGCCGGCTCACCAACCTCAACAGCAGCGTTTCCTTTGTGCTGTCAGGAATGAAACAGGACGTTGAAACCGCCCTGCTGCTGGCAAAAGAAGAAGGTGCCTTGCAGACACGCATGATGAATGTGGCTCACCCTTACCATTCCGATTATATTCGCACAGCTTCCGCAGCATTGCAAAAACAGATGGAGCCTATTGAATTCAGCCGCTCCTGCTACTCGCTGATTTCACTGATTAATCAGCAAATTATCATGGAGCCTGAACAGCTTTCGGCAGAAGTAGTACGCAATATCAGTAACCGCATCAACTGGCACAAAACGTTTAAATACATGCTCGAAACAGGTATTCACGATTTTATAGAATGCGGTGCCGGAGAAAGCCTGCAGAAAATAGGTAAGTTTATTGATGGCGATTTCAATATTTCAGGACTGAAGAAGTTGTAAGTCGTGAGTCGAAAGTCAAAAGTCGAAAGTCGAAAGTCAAAAGTCAAAAGAAAGGAGTCAGAAGTCAGAAGAAAATAGTCAGGAGTCAGAATAAAATAGTCAGGAGTCAGAATAAAATTACCCCGTAGGGGTATTAGCCGGGTAGTAGAATAAAATTACCCCGTAGGGGTTTAAGGTCAATAGCACCAATAGACGATTAATTATCGGCGGCGCACGGATGATTATGATTAAATGTGATGATGTGTCATGCGCCGCAAGTGATGAGAGTCGTGAGTCGTAAGTCAAGGGTTAAATAATATATGCAGACACCAACATTTTTCATTGTTCATTGTTCATTGTTCATTTTTCATTTTTCATTATTAATTATTAATTCCAAATGAGTTATCCGCTTACGAAAGAAGCTATTTTGCAGTTTATCAATGAGCATCCCGTGTTCTTTCTGGCTACTGCAGAAGGTGAACAGCCGCATGTTCGGGGGCTGATGCTGTTCAGGGCCGATGAAACCGGCATCTATTTCAGTACGGCAAAGACCAAATCATTATACAAACAGCTGAATAAGAATCCGCTTGTTGAAATTTGCTTCGCCACTCCCGAAACACAAATCCGTGTCAACGGCAGCCTCGAAGATCTGGACCACGACCTCGGTCTAAAAAAAGAAATACTCGCCGCCCGGCCTTTCATGCAGCCGTGGATAGATGCCGCAGGATTTGAAAGTATGGCCGTTTTCAGAATAGTGAACTGCATCGCCATTCCCTGGAGCATTACCAATCCCATCGGACGAAAACGTGTAATCCCTATTTAATTGGTAATTATTCAATTATTAATTTTTAATTTTTAATTGAGGAACTTCCGATATACCTGTGAACACTTTCGGAGATAGTCAACAACATACTCCGATATACCTGTGAACACTCCCGGAGATAGTC
>JBAXND010000034.1 GCA_037133915.1 Bacteroidota bacterium | reverse complement strand
TCGTTCCGTTCGACTCGTGAGTCGAAAATATGTTGGAGCGAGTCGTTCTGTTCGAGTCGTGAGTCGAAAATATGTTGGAGCGAGTCGTTCTGTTCGAGTCGTGAGTCGAAAATATGTTGGAGCGAGTCGTTCCGTTCGACTCGTGAGTCGAAAATATGTTGGAGCGAGTCGTTCTGTTCGACTCGTGACACATTACTCGCGTTTCGGCGTTTCGACAAGCTCAACGACCGAAACTTCGGACTCCTGACTTCTTTTAACTTTATAAACTTTATGAACTTTATGACCTTTCGACTCACGACTTTCGACTCACGACTTACGACTCACGACTCACGAACTATTCCTCACCAGCCCAACTTTACGGATGGGGTGATAGACGAGGGGAACCTGCTCGATGGTAACGTCGCTTTTGTCAAGTCCAAACGCCTTCTGGTCGCTTTGACCTAATCTTTTCAACAAAAAATAGGAGTTGAGCAGCAGGCCGTCGCGTATGGAAAATTCGTTCTCAACAGACAGGAATTTCTCGAATACTACGAATTTGAAATCCGGCTCATCATTGTAGGTTGTTGAGCCATCGGGCATAACGTGAAGATTCAATTCTTTGTTATCCGACAATTCCTGTACAATTTTTTTAAAGTACAGCTCTGTTTTTGGCTGAACGCGAAATCCTACATGGATATTGATTTTGATGAGTTTGTCTTCTATCAGTTCGGTGACGTCATAATTGAGCGTGTAGGGCTGTTCGGTTCGGTTGATGTGCACGAACCAGTACAAATCGGCACGTTTGGGCTTTTTTGCGAATATGGAATTGATGATTTTTTCTTCAATCTCATCGCGGTTATTTGCCTTGGTGAGATAAATGAGGTGTGTCGAGAATTTGGGGATAGAGGTGTCTTTGCTCAGGCAGATAAGGCGGTTTGCAAATTTTCCGACCTGAACAAATTTCGTGAACCGGTTGTGTATCTTGCGTGCATAAAACCATGCGTACATCGTTGTGAAAATAAACAGTTCGAAGAACAGGAACATCCAGCGCTGTTTTATCTTCGCTACATTGGTGATGAAGAATGATGTTTCAATGGTACCGAATACCAGCAGCACGAGTACAATTAAGAGAACAGGCCACTTTTGTCTGTAACGCAGGAAATACGTGAGCAGCACGGTGGTCATCATCATGGCAATGGTGATTGAAAAACCGTAAGCCGCTTCCATATTGGTGGACGACTTAAAATAGAGAACCATCAAAATACATCCGAACCACAGAATATTATTGACACTCGGAATGTAGATCTGACCTTTGAGATCGGTAGGCTGGCGCACGGTGATGCGCGGCCAGAAGTTGAGGTTCATGGCTTCACTTATCAGCGTGAATGAACCGCTGATGAGTGCCTGCGATGCAATGATGGTTGCCAGCGTTGCAATGATAATACCCGGAAACAGAAACCACGACGGCATCATTTCAAAGAACGGATTGCGTCCGCTCAGCGTTGTTCCGTCCTGATGCATAACCCATGCAGCCTGCCCCAGATAATTTGTTACAAGCGTTACTTTTACGAACATCCAGGAAATCCTGATATTTTTACGACCGCAGTGCCCGAGATCTGAATACAGTGCTTCGGCGCCCGTTGTACAAAGAAATACGGCACCCAGCAGCCAGTAACCATTGGGGTATTTTGCCAGCAATTCAAAGGCATAGTAAGGATTCACAGCTTTTAACACGCCCGGATAATGGAGAATCTGCGAGAAACCCATGGCAAACAATAAGCTGAACCAAATCATCATAACAGGACCGAAAACGCCGCCCACTTTTTGTGTTCCGAATCGCTGAAAGAAAAACAGCAGCGATAAAATCACGATTACGATGGGAACAACGGGTATGTTGGGTGTAATCATTTCAAGCCCTTCAACAGCCGATGTTACTGAAATGGGTGGCGTGATGATACCATCGGCAAGCAGGGTGGTAGCACCCAGTATGGTGGGAATGACAAGCTTTTTACTGTGTTTGCGAACCAGTGCGTAGAGTGAGAAAATGCCGCCTTCACCGTCGTTATCAGCCTTCAGCGTAAGCCAGATATATTTTATGGTGGTCTGGAATACGAGTGTCCAGAAGATGCAGGATACGCCTCCATACACAAGTATCTCGTCGATATTCCGTTCGCCGATAACAGCTTTTAAAGCATACAGCGGACTGGTTCCGATATCGCCGTAAATGATGCCAAGGGCAACGAGCAGTGAGGCCACAGTGACCCTGCGCGAATGTATTGAATTCGTTTTCATGATGTAAATTACTATGTTGTAATGATGCTACTCCTTCGCTACGAAGCGGTAGCCAACGCCTGATTCGGTAACGATGATTTCAGGACGGTTAGGGTCGTTCTCTATTTTTTTTCTGAGTTGTGCTATATAAACGCGGAGATATTGCGACTGACTTATAAATCCCGGTCCCCAAACTGTGCGCAGCAGGTACTGATGCGTAAGTACTCTGCCTTCGTTGCGGGCCAGCAAAGTCAGTAATGAATATTCTGTTGCAGTAAGTCTGACAATGCAATTGTTCTTTTTGACCGAGCGTGTGGCAAGGTCAATCTTCAATGCGCCATTTGTAATAACAGGATAGGTTTCTTCCTGCGATGCACTGCGCAGGGCTGAGCGGATTCGTGCAATCAGTTCGCCTGTGCGGAACGGTTTTACCAGATAGTCGTTGGCGCCGTTGTCGAGCGCTTTAACAATATTTTCTTCGTCGCTCTGTACCGATAAAATAATAATCGGCTGGTTGTACCATTCACGCAGTTTCTGAAGCACCACCTGACCATTTTCGTCGGGAAGGCCGAGGTCGAGCAGAATCATATCGGGCGGATGATTGGCTGCAGCAATCAGTCCTTGATGAGCAGTAGCAGCGCTTACAACCGTGAAATCATTGCTCTGCAATGTTATTTCAAGCAGCTTGCGTATCTGTGCTTCATCGTCAATAACCAGAATTTCTGCCTTATTCATTTTTCAGGTTGTTTATGTATGATGTTTCAGCCGGTATTTGTATGGTGAATCGTGCGCCGCCATCGGGCAGGTTGTCAAGTTCTATGGAGCCGTCGTGAGCTTCTACAAATCCTTTGGCTATTGATAATCCCAGACCCGTGCCTCCGGCTTCACTGTTCTTCACCCGGTAGAATTTATCAAATGCTTTGCCTATGGCATCTTCCGGAAAACCGTTCCCGTTATCTTCAACCACCAGTATCAGTTTGTCGTCCCATCCATTCACACGCAGCGTGATAACGCAATATTTGGAGCTGTATAAGGTGGCATTCAGCAGTAAATTATACAACACTTCTTCAATCAGGCCGTGGTCAACCCTGAACAGCGGCAGGTCGTCTTTGAACTGTACATTGATAACGCGCTTGTCAAGATTTTCTTTCAAACGGTTCAGCACTTCATTCACCAGTTCGGTCATATCGCACCAGTCGCGCTTTGCTTTTATGAACCCTGATTCCAGCCGCGACATATTCAGCAGATTCTCCACCTGACGGTCGAGTCGGAGTGATGCCTTGGAAATTTCTGTGATGAGCTCGTTTTTATTGTCTTCCGAAAGGTGGTTGAACTCCGTCATTAAATTGTCGGTTGCCCCGATAATGGTTGAAATGGGTGTCCGCAGTTCATGCGAAAGAGAATTGATAATCGTATTGTACAGTACCACTTCTTTCTCTTTTTCTTCTTTTTTGCGCGATGTTTTTTCAATCTGCCGAATCTTGAACGTCATCGCGGCATTTACCATGGCAATGATAAAATACATCATCAGCATCAATGCATCTTCTGTGTTGTCAACAGTAAATTTGAAGGTAGGAGGGATGAAGAAAAAATCCCAGATGAGCGCACTCAGAAAAGCCGAGAGCAGCACCGGCCATAACCCGAAAAACATGGATATCAGTGAGACCGTTACTAACAGCACCAGTGCTACCACTCTGTATCCCAGATATCCTGAAAGGAAATAACAGAATACGGACACCACGCTAATCAACAGTATACTTATAATATACTGTTGAGTTTTGTTCACCTTATTGAATAGAAGTCCCGGCACTTTTCGAGGTATTAAAATCTATGGCAAAATTACAATGGCTTTTATAAAACTCATATAAAAGGATGCAGCAATAGTATAAAGATTTTATAAAGGGTGTGCTATGACGGGTTTACTTGAGCTTATGTATGATAAAGCTTGCCAGAAATGCTTCGAGCAGACTAAGTGGAATTGCATACCACAGCATGCCGAAAGGCAGCACGCCCATATTCCCGATTACGAACCACATCAGCACAAAGCCTGTGAACCATGCCAGCAGCATGGTTTGTAACAGGGAGAATTTTTTAGAGATAATGAATATTGCTATGGCGAACAACAATGACCATATTCCCCATACCGCCCCATTCACCGGTTCAGAAGGGAAGGTCAGCCCGAGCGAAGTATAATGCTCGGTCCAGAATGATTTCAGCAGGATTTCATTCCGTACAAATTCCGAAATGCTGATCCATACGGTGGCCAGAAAGACCGGAAGAATGATGCGTCGCAGTATTTTCATTTCGAGCTATTTTTTCATTGTTTTGGATTTCTGCAGATTCTCTTCAATCCTGAATTTAATTATTTTAGTGATAAGCCCAACGGGAAGTGGTTTGCCAAGGGGGAACTGTACCGAGCCTTTCCCTGTTTTATATCCTGACAATTCCTTTTCAAATGCGATTTGTGCCGTAGGTGTTGCATACAATCCGATATGCTTTTCGTGCCCGGCGAAGTATAACAGTTGCCTGCCATAAAGCTTATACGACGGCATTCCATAACCTATCTTTTCTTCGGCCTGGGGTGCCGCTTTTCTGATCAATGCCCGGAGTTTGTACAGCATTTCCTGTGTTTCTTCAGGGAAGCTGCGGATGTATTCATCGGTATCTTTAAACGTTGTGCCCATCGTTTATCGTATTGTATAACTTCACACTGGTGTCTGTCGCCGGTCAGGTTGGTAACAGCTTTTTCAATACTTACTGTATCACAATTTTTTCGGTCTGAACCGTATTCTTATAATAAATGTTTACAAAATAAAGTCCTTTCTGAGCTTCAGAAAGGTCAATTTCATTGGATGTCTGATAGCTTATATTATAATTTGTCGCCACCTTCTGACCTTTTACATTATAAACGTCCAGATGAAATTTTTCGGCATAATTCAGATCTTCAATGGTGAGTTGGAATTTTCCCGACGATGGATTCGGATATACCGCTATCCTGTTCAGCATATCATTTTCACTGATGTTGAGCCCGCCGGAATATTCGTAAGCGCCGATGTCAATAACCGAGTTTACGATAACACGGGGTGTGGACAAGGGAGCAAGCGGCTGGTATGTGAAAGAAGGTGTAAGCGGGTATGCCGTATTTGTATTTCCGGCAAACACACCTTTATCAATGGCCTGCAGTGCTGCTGCAGTAAGTGAGTAATCGGTCGCGGCAGGATTGCTAAATCCGAACGTCAGGTAATTATTTGAAAATGCGTTGGCCGACGAGTCCAGCGCTGTGGGAACGTTCCCGGTGAACACAGTGTTGCTTGCTCCGGGTACGGAGGCGAAAATGTTGTTGAATATTTTAAATGTGTTGATGCCCGATGCCGGCGCTATGTTGAAATATTTTATATTACCCGCAAACTGGTTGATTACGGTGTTATTCACAAAATAGAAATCTTCCAATGCA
The DNA here is from genome assembly GCA_037133915.1 of Bacteroidota bacterium. NCBI lineage: Bacteria > Pseudomonadati > Bacteroidota > Bacteroidota bacterium. The sequence continues at coordinate 41,612 of JBAXND010000034.1, read as the reverse complement.
TTGGTAACGGCATCGTATCCGATGATGCCGTGGTTTGCACCGGCGGGTCCCTGAATGATAATGTTTCCCATAATTACGTTCAGACCGCCCTGTGCAATATTCAGTTCCCAGCTTCCGTAACCGGTAGCTTCCTCGTCGATAAGGTTATACAGTATATAGCTGCGCTGCGCCCTTGTTTTGAGCGAGTTTGCCTGTCCGCGCGGATGATGGAACCAGTTGTTAATTACAAAAAGCGAGTCGGTGCTTGCGCTGATGTATATATTGTGTTCATAGCCCGAATAATTCGGATTGTTGGGCAATTGGTAGCCGTTGTTATAAAACTCCGAATCAAAGATGGTGACATTGCTGGTGGTCACGCTTCCGTTTCCTTCCAGAATTCCGTTCTGGCAATTCATGAATTTGCAATTCTTCACCATCAGGTTGGTTGCCTGAAACCTTATGCCTGCACCGTTCGCACCATTGGCATCCGACACCTGCGCTCCGTCGAACACAATGTTTTCTATGTAGGCATTGTCGCATGTGCCGGGAGTTTCAAATACAAAGATTCCTTTGCCGTTTGGAATATCGCCGGTGTACTGCAATATGGTCCGGTTCATGCCCGTGCCCAGACCGATAATCTTCAAATCCTTTTTAACCCATTTCACGGCGTCGTTTGCATACATGCCGCCATCAATGTAAATGGTGTCACCGTCCTGTACCAATGTGCGCACCTGACTTGGGATTGTGTAAGTACGTGTGGCACCCACATTCCATACGGCAGCGCAGGCGCTTCCGGCTAACAAGATAAGTACTGAAGCTGAGAGTAAAACTTTTTTCATAATGTGTTATTAATCGCTGATGCTTCCGCATCTTTTATTGATTGTTGAACGTTGCGAAAATAAATAAAATATTCTTATAGGATTTTTCAAAAATCACAGACAGACAAACATTTTCAAATTGATAAACTTTCAAATTATCTAATTATTAATGTAGACTCACGATCTGTCAGGAGACGGATTTCGCTTCGCCTCAACTCACGACTCACGACTCACGATCCGTCAGGAGACGGATTTCGCTTCGCCTCAACTCACGACTCACGACTTTTGACTCACGACTACCATGTTATCGTCACCTGTCCGTTGCCGCTCCAGGTTCCGGCAGTATTTGACTGGTTAGTGCCGCCGTTGTATGAACCGCCGCCGCCGCCGGTACCATAGCCGCTGTAACCGCTTCCGCCGCTATAGCCGCCACCGCCGCCCGATGTGTTGCATGAGCCGCAGGGGTCGCCTGAACCGCCGCCTCCAAAGCCACCACGACCATGATAGCCGCTATTACCTGTGTTCCCGCCGGCTCCGCCCTGTCTGAATCCCTGTCCGCCTTGTGCAGCACCGCATCCTGAGTACGATGATGCTGCTCCTGCAGTATAGAATCCGCCGCCGCCACCGGCACAGAAAGTCTGAGTGGCGCCGTTGCCGCCTGTTCCGCCGGAAATGCCACCACCATTGGTTGTGGTAAGGGCGCCAACACCCGGAGTGCCTCCATTATATCCGCCACCGCTGCCACCGCCTGCCACAATGAGAGGAGTGGCACTGGTGTATGAGCTGCCAAGCGCAACGAAGGTGCCGCCGCCGCCGCCTCCCTGATTATACGAACCATTGATGGGAGGCATTTCACCCACAAGTATCGTGAGTACATCACCTGAATTCAATGAGAAATCGCCACGCATTCTGGCTCCCAGTCCTGAATTGGAGTAACCGCTTCCATATCCGCCCTGAGCGCCCCAGGCTTCAATGGTGACTGCCTGACAAATGCCTGAAGGAACAGTCCAGTTCACTATGCTGTTGGTAAACGTGAAGGTTTGTGAACCGTGGGTGCAGTTGGTGATAATAATAGAGTTGTACGTAGTGTCAGAGATACAACCATTTTGTGCTACTACCAGTTTTACCGTGTAAGTACCGCCTGCGGTCCATTGTACAACAGGATTTTGTGCCGTACTTGTTGCAGGCGTGCCTCCCGTAAAAATCCAGTTGTATGATGCGCCTGTAACAGTCGGGCTGAACGTGACATTCGTATTAATGGTGGTTGTTGATGGCAGAAACGTGAATCCTGACGATGGCGTTTGCATTACCTGAACAAAAACATTGGAGGCATTGCTGGTGCAGTTACCTACGATTGCCTGTACCATATACAATCCGCTGTTTACAGTGCCGGAATTTGGTATCGATGGGTTTTGAGCTGTTGATGAGAAACCGTTCGGCCCCGTCCAACTGTATACGGCATTCTGAACGTTTGTCGCCGTAAGCTGTATGTTACTTCCCGAGCAAACCGGACTGTTACTTCCCGCCACCGGTGATGAAGGCATGATGCAGTTGCCGCACCATTCATACCACTGATTGTTTTTATAGAAATTGAAGCAGTCCGAATCGGTATTATAAATCATCAGACCCCGCGCCGGGTTGACTATGGCATTGCGTTGTGCAGTGGTCATCCTGCTTACGAGTACACCTTTCGTAACACTTGATACGTCGAGCATGGCACTTGTGTCTGCTGTGGCACCTGTAGCATTAATACCGACACCCTGACTAAAAGCGGGCATTATAAATGACGCAAGAAAAAGAGTAAGACCGGCTGTGATTAGTAGATTTTTTACCATGGATGGTACAATTAGTAATTCACAATGAATAATTAATAATTAACAATGAACAGTTCTTTTATCGCACCCCTCTTGCTTTTTTGCTTTTTGACTCACGATCCGTCAGGAGACGGATTTCGACTTCGCCTCAACTCTCGACTCACGACTACCATGTTATCGTCACCTGTCCGTTACCGCTCCAGGTTCCGGCAGTATTTGACTGGTTAGCGCCTCCGTTGTATGAGCCACCACCACCACCGGTACCGTAGCCGCTGTAGCCGCTTCCGCCGCTATATCCGCCACCGCCGCCCGATGTGTTGCATGAGCCCCAGGGGTCTCCTGAACCGCCGCCGCCAAATCCACCGGGACCGTGTGTGCCGCTGTTACCAATGCCTCCACCTGCACCACCCTGCTGGAATCCTGCCCCACCACCGGCAGTACCGCCACCCGAATACGATGAACTTGCACCCGAAGTATAGAATCCGCCGCCGCCTCCGGCGCAGAACGTTTGACTCGCACCATTACCGCCTGTTCCGCCTGAAATGCCGCCTCCGTTCGTTGTCGTTAATCCGCCTGTTCCGGGAGTGCCGCCGTTGTAACCGCCTCCGCTGCCGCCTCCGGCAACAATAAGCGGAGTAGCAGTTGTATAGCTGGCACCTAATGCCACAAAGGTTCCGCCACCGCCGCCACCCTGGTTGTAAGTTCCATTGGTGGGAGGCATTTCGCCTACAAGTATAGAAAGAACATCTCCGGCGTTTAATGTGAATTCGCCCCGCATCCTGGCACCCAGACCTGAGTTGGTGTAGCCGTAGCCATATCCGCCCTGAGCGCCCCATGCTTCAATAGTAATGGGTGGGCAAACACCACCGGGAACCGTCCATGTAACAATGCTGCCCGAATAGGTGAATGTTTGAGAGCCATGGCTGCAGTTCACAACAGTAATGTTATTAAAGGTGGTATCAGAAACACAACCGTTTTGTGAAACCACTAATTTTATAGTATAGGTTCCGGCTGATGTCCATTGTACCGCGGGATTCTGTGCAGTGCTGGTTGCCGGAATACCATTTTGAAAGAACCAGCTGTATGAAGCGCCGGTTACAGTGGGTGTGAATATTGTACTTTGAGTGATACCCGGCGATGTTGGAGAAAAAGTAAAGGTTGAAACAGGCGTTTGATACACCTGAACAAAAACATTGGATGAAAGGCTGGAGCAGGGTCCTATCACTGCCTGAACCTGATACAATCCTGTGTTTGATGTCCCGGAATTTGGTATGCTGGGATTCTGTGCGGTTGATGTAAAGCCGTTTGGTCCTGTCCATGTATAAGTGGCGTTTGGAACGGTAGTAGAAGTGAGGTGAATAGAGCCTCCTGAGCAAACAGGGCTGTTGCCACCGGCCACCGGAGTAGGTGGTGTGATACAGTTTCCGCAGATCTCGAACCATTGACCGCCTTTATAGAAGTTCAAACAGTCGGTATCTGTATTATAGATAAACAAACCGCGTGCAGGATTTACAATCGCATTGCGCTGGGCAGTATTCATTCGGGTAATCAGTACACCTTTAGATAAGCTTGAAACATCCAAAATAGCTGATGTATCGGCGGCGGCACCGCTTGTATTTATGCCAACGCCCTGACCATAACTATGCAGGCATGATATAAGTACTAACGCCATCGTTGCAATAGAGAGTTTGAAAGAGTACGTCGTATTTCTCATACTTTAAGAATTTATTTTATTAGTAAATAGAATGATGGAGTCGTAAAAATAAGAAAAATCTTTATACTTAGAAAAGTACGTATAAAATTAAAATGGATGTAGTAACTGACAGTGTTGACTGCATTGTAATAAGATACATAATATGAAAATCCTGCTGAGTGAAATCAGACCGGCAAAGACCTCTGCCGATGCATTTTTGCTTTCACTTTTAGTCTTAAGCTTTATGCTGTCTTTTGACTCACTAAATGAATCGTATTTGTTCCGGACTGTCGATTATTATCAGCGGCTTGCCATTGTATTCTTTTATTTTCCCTGTGATGGAAACTTTTTTTCCTGAATACGAGGCGACGTCGTTAAACAGTCCTGCATTTTTGCGGTATATCTGTCCGGAGAAATTATTATCAGGGTATTTGCCTCCCATATTCAGATATATAATGTTAGCCGTTTCCGAAACCTGGGCGATGACTCCGGCAACATTCACCTTTTCTCCAATATGCTCCATGGCATTCGATGGCTTGATGGTAATATCAGATTCCGAATAATCTACTTTTTTCGTACTGTAATACTTTCGTGGCTCGGGTGATACGTCCCATTTCCACAAGGTAGTATCAACCGTACTTTCAACCCGGTTCTCAATGCTGTCAGGCAATGCCGGAAAAAAGTCAATTCCGGTCATTTTTTCAACAGAATCAATGGTAACCGTATATTCCCGTAATTTTCTTCCTCCCTGCATATTCGGCAATAAAAAGGCGATAGCCTTGGCTTTGCCATTTTTATAATCAAGCACAACTTTGTAGAAGTATTTTGGGATTGTAATTTTACTTTCACCCAGAGTTCCCATTGGGTCTTTCAACACCCCACCGGTAACAATATAAAGTGTATCATAATCCACAGCCCAGTTCCTTACCTGCTGTTCTACACGCTGCCAGATGCCACGGTTAAAGTCGGCCAGCTGAGGGCTTATATTGGTTAAGTAAAAAGATTCCGACATTGCAACCGAATCAAATCTCATGTCGCCGGCAGGGGTGAGGTGACCACGGTCGTAGCCTGATTTCTTGTAATCATCAGGATTCGCTGAAGCTGATTTTGAAATCAGCGGGTCTTTCCTGAAATTATTTGCCCTCGTAACCTTTTCACTCGACGCTCTTTCACGGGTCAGCATATACGCATCCCATTCCGCCTCTTTATCCGGCACAGAATAGGAAACTGTGTAGTAAGTGTGAACGATTCTCGTTTTTGTTGTGGAGTTCGGCAGATACCAAAAATGCTTTCCTTGTCCGTAAGAGAGATTCCCCAGCAGCGTTATGAGTGTGAACAGTATCAGTGTCGTTTTTTTCACTTCAGCAGGAATTATTACACCAAAAAGTTTAATTAGTTTGTTTAGTTGCTGATATTTATGTTGCTCCGATGAAATCTGCTATCTGTTTTTTATTTTCAGGGCGAACCCTTGTGATACTACAAAGATAGTGCTTTTATCGTTCAGGTTTCAATATTTCGCCGTGAATTTCGCTGTTGCAGGGATGATTCATGTCAGTGAATCCTACCGGTATAACAGGATTTTTCATAGGGTATAACGAAAAAAAAACTGCCACAGTATGTGCGGCAGTTCTTTTTATTTGAATCTCAAAAATTATTTCACCACCATGAATTTAAATACTCTGGTGCTGCCGGCTGATGTTACTTTTAAATAATAAGAGCCCGGTGTGATGTCGCCGAGGTCTATCATCTGATTATGCAGCATGTTGTATTGAGCGTTGAAAATACATTTTCCCGGAAGGTCAAACACTTTTACTGTGTAGCCGTTCAATTCTTCATTAGCTGCGCTTAATGCAAACCGACCGCTGTTCGGGTTGGGTGTCATCAGCACGGACAGGTCGCTTGCCGCGGAAGTTTGAATTGAAGTTGAACTTTGATTAAAATGAAGAATAAAGCGGTTCGTCTGATCCGACGGTGTGGCGCTGAACTGATATTCGGGAACAGCAATAAGGTCGGTGATAATTCCCGTTTTTACATCCTCAAGCCATATTCCCGTCTGTGCCGAAAGCGACTCAAATTCCGAAGCAGTGATGGTAAATGTTCCTGAGGCTGAAGGTTTGAAATACACCGGCACATCGGGATTGTTCTGCACATCAGGCAAACTGTTTATTGCATACTGTGTAGCTGCATCGCCGATAGTCTGCGACCAAAGCTGATTCATGTTTTCTTCAGGAATTTTCAAAGCGTCCAAATCGCCGTCAAAACCGGTCGTCGCAGAATTGTTTATGCGGACAATGATTTCATCTTTGAACCCGTTGCTGCCAAGTGTCAGGCGTACATAGTCCTGTTCCGAAGCTGTTTTCATAAAGGGTGCATTGCTGTGTACACGTACGTTGTTGTTCATGCCCAAGGTTCCACCGGGTGATGTGTTACAGATAATAAAAAATCCCTGTTCCGGTGCAATATATCGTGAGCCGCCGTTGGTGCCGAGTCCGCCGATATACGTGGCGTACTGTGCGTAAGTTGTGTTGTAAATATAAATTGCGTTGTTGATATTCGTTTTAGTCCAGCCCGTTGAAGCATCCCAGTCAATAGAACTCGGATAAGGATTTCCGACAAGATTCCAGCCTCTTTTAGAAACGACCTGAGTGGTGTTGCGCGTAAGACTTTTCGTCAGATTGCCCGTGTTCAGTGAGCCGGTGAATGTATATGTTTTACTGATGCCTGACTTGATGGCGTATCCTTCCAGCAAAGCGAATGCTGTTGAGGGACTGATAATATTAACCCACGAATAATTGGATTCTGTCCATTTTTTTACATACTGACCGTTAAACACAGATGCCAGAGCTGCCGTTACAGGTTTTGAAACATAGTGCCAGTCGTTCGCTTTCAGATAACGCTCTGCTTTTGCTGTGCCGGCTCCGGTAATTGTTCCATTATCAATAAATGAAGCTGTTCCTGTAACATCTGATTTCAATACCAGACACTGTGCCGCTCCAAGAGACGTTGTCCCTTTTGCTGTAAGCGTTCCAAGAGGTGAAATAGTTACAACACCACCACTCATTATTGTAATGTCATTGCAATTGGCTGACGTGGAAATTGTAGGCTGATACTGCGTACCACCCGGTATGATAATATCGGAAGTTGTGCCCGGTACTGCGTTATTCGACCAGTTGCCGGCAGTGTTCCAGCTGGTGCTCACTGTTCCAGTCCAGAATATTCCGCAGCCGGGTGATGTAATAAAACTCCATCCGCTGTTATTGCCAAGATTATTACTGTTGGCACCGGCATAGAAACTCGCGCCACCTATGGCTTTACAGTCTGAAAGATTAATATAATCAAGCATTACACATGAACCGCCTTTTGAGAAGGTGCACTGGCTTCCTGGTGTTGTTGATTTGATGTCAATAAACTGAGCACCATTGCCGGTAGCATTCAGGCTTCCATTGAATACCTGCGTACGGCCCGATTCAAAGGTGTAAGATTTTCCGGGAGCCATATTGAAGGCAGTATTCGTGATTAACTCACCGTAAACAATCAGATTGCCGCTGCAGCTTATCGTATTGAACGGACAGGGAACATTAGGATAGGTCTGTCCGTTATTTCCGTTGAAGATATAAGTAGTATTGTTAGGTTCAAGAAATTCCACATTGTAGAATTGCATTGTACCACCTGTGTTGAACCACTGCAGCCAGTTGTAGGCTCCTGCCATAAACGAAAGGGTAGAAGTGCCTGCATCAAATGTAAATCCCTGTCCGCTTGCCTGCCAGGTATATTGGCATTGGAACAGTGAATTGCCTAAGATGAGCGAGCGCGGGAAGTTGCTTATGGAATTATAAAAATTACAGGTCACCGTTTTGCCGTTGGTATTCCAGGTCCCTTTATTATGCGTGATGGTTACATTACTTGTGAACGCATCCTGCAATGTCCATCCTCCTGTACCATTAAAAAATATGGGCGTCTGATATAAAAGATGTCCTGCTGTTGTAATTGTATTGCCTGTGGTGGAAGCATCAAAATTCAATCGGCCGTCAAATGAATATGTCATTGAAGGGCTGAATTTCAGTGAACCGTAAATGTGAAGATTGTTCAGGTAATCACTTGAATTGAACGTTGGCATGTTCACGCCGGTCCAGTCCATATTGCGGCATGAAGCTTCGCTGGTGTCAATGGTCATGGTTGTTCCCGATGTAAGCCCCGAAGCGGCATTAAAGAAAACATTTACCGTTGGCGTCGGAATACAGCCTGCAGGTGTGCCGCCGCTCGTGGCTGACCAGTGATTCGGGTCTTTCCAGTTGCCTGAACCGCCCACCCAGTAGAGATTAGTGGCAGTGGCAGTGTTTATGGTCCATCCTGAAACATTTCCAAAGTTCATAGAATTGTTTGCAATAAAGGTCGCGCCGCCTGTTGCTTTGTTATCACTGAGGCCTAAGTAATTTGCTGTAAGCGTACCGGAAGCTCTGGAAATAAAGGCGCTCCAGCCGGGAGTACTTGCTTTCAGAATGGCAGTGTATCCGCAATTAGCCTGAGTAACAACAGTGCCGTTGAGGGTAAGCACGCGTCCGCTTTCAATTTGATAAACCTTACCGGCTATCAGCGTCAGCGTACCGTTTATTACGTTATCGCCCCAGATGATTCCATTGTCGGCAAAAGTGATTTTATTGAAAATGCACTGTGTCCCTGAGTAGTTCTGAATATTTCCGGTCATGCCGACGGTCGGGAAATCTACATTGTAAAACTGCAGGTTATTTCCCGAAACGCCTGAATAAATATATCCTCCATTGGGCAAAGAAATCAGGGAAGTTCCCGGATTGATGCTGAGTCCTGTTCCTCCAAAGCCCATCCCATTCATTGATGTGAACACCGAACTTCCTAAGATGAGGTTGCGGCTGCCCGAATTCCAGGAACCGAAGTAACTCACATTTACTATTTGGTTATTGGTATTAAAAGTTCCTAAATCATGATAAACCTGATTGGATGAATTGAACGCATCCTGTAATATCCATTCGCCTCCGTTGCCTGCAAAGTAAATGACTCCCGCGAAGGTGTGACCGGCAGAAGTTATTGTTTTACCTGTTGTGGTGGCAGTAAATGTAATGTTACCCGTATAATCAAACGTCATAGCCGAAATGAGTTTCAGCGAACCGGCAACTATCAAATGCAGGTTGGGGGCATTATCCATAAAATGAGGAGTATCTGTAGCGCCTGTCCAGTCCATATCGCGGCAGGCCGCTGAATCAATGTCAACAAAAACATTTGCATTGCCGGGTGTGAATCCTGAGTTTGCATCAAAACGAACATTGGTATAACGACCGGGTACGCAAACGGAAACCGGTGTGCCGCCGCTTGTCAGCGACCAGTGGTTCAGGTCGCTCCAGTTTCCGCTTCCTCCAACCCAGTAGTAATTTACAACCGGAGTTGCGTTTATCGTCCATCCTGTAACGTTGCTGCCGGCCACTGAATTGTTTGCTATGAATGTTGCACCGCCGGTGGCCGTATTCTCATTCAGGAGAACATTATCGATGGTAAGCGTGCCGGTGGTTCTTTTGAATATTGCCGGTGCTGCGGGCCATACAGTTGTTATCACGGCTTTCTGCGAACAGTTTCCGTTCACCGTTACCGTACCGTTTAATGTTGTTGTCTTACCGGGTTCAAATGAATAAATCATTCCGCCTGCAAGGCTCAGATTGCCGTTGATGGTATTTTTTCCCCAGAAGTTCGAACTTCCCGCAAGGGTTATATTATTAAAGGTGGTTGAAGAGCTTGTATCATAATTAATAATAGTGAACGTACCCGATGTTGAATTTGAAATTATGTTGTAGAATTGTGCTGTCGGATTTACGCCAACGGTATAGAATGAACCGCCACCAAGGTTTGTGAAATTGATGGTGGAAGTGCCCGTATTCAGCGTAAGATTGGTATAATCAACCATGAACTGATAGTTGGGATTAATAGTAGAATTGCCTAAATTCAGAGTGCGTGGAGTAATAGAATTTGAAGAAAATCCACTGCATGTGACTGTTTGCCCGTTAGTATTCAGGGTTCCGGCAGTATGATTGAATGAGGCACTGGTGTTGAGTGCATCGAGAAGTGTCCAGCCACCGCCAATTCCTGAAAAGGTGACATATTGTGGGAATGTCACCCCGGCGCTGGTTACGGTGTGCCCCGTTGTCGTTGCTTCAAAATTTAAATAATTGTTTACGCTGTAGGTCATGTTGGGTATAAACGTAAGTGAACCGTAAATCCTGAACCAATAACCGTAGTAACTGCCGCCAGTAAGTATCGGGTTATTCGCAGCGCCTGTCCAGTCCATATCATGACAGAAAATATTTGCTGACGGGACTGTAACAGTACGATTCGATGGTGTGAAGCCTGATGCTGCATTGAAATGTACATTGGTATTCGGTCCCGGAATACAGACTCCAGCAGCTCCACCACTTGTCAGTGACCAGTGATTCGGGTCGCTCCAGCTTCCGCTACCGCTGATCCAGTATAAATCGGTAATAACGGGTGTTGTGAAGTTCCAACCCGTGACACCTGTTGATTGAAGCGAATTGTTTGCAGTGAAGATTGCACCTCCGGTGGCAGCATTATCGGTCAGACTTACATCACTTACTGTCAGCGTTCCGCTTGATTTATAGAAGATGTTCGCTGTGCCCGGGCTGTTCGACTGAATAGTGGCCATAAGCCCGCAGCCCGAGGTCACGGCAAGGTTTCCGACAAATATTGTTTTCTTACCGGCCTCAAATTGATAGGTCTTTCCGCCGGCGAGCGTCATGGTGCCTTCAACAACATTTTTACCGTAGATATACGCATTGTTGGTGAAATATACATCATGGAATATCAGGGAGTCCATGGAACCGTAATTGAAATTTGGAGTAACATTTGTATTATTGAAACGCACATCGTACAAACGGAAACCCGGATTCACATTATAAATCTGAAGACTCTGATAGGCATTCGGATAATTATTGGAATAAATAAATTTAGATGTGCCTGCATTCATGGTCAGGCTGCTGCCATCCATAGAAATGCTCCAGTGGACTGTTATCGTTGAGCTTCCTAAATTGATGGTTCTTGGGTTTTGTCCTGAACTTTGAAACGATTCGCAGGTAATATTTTTATTGTTACTGTTGAATGTGCCCCCGTATAAGACAACGCTTCTGACAGACGTCAGGTTATCGAGCAAGGTCCAATCACCGCCGTTTCCGTTAAAATAAACATCACAGGGCATGGTAACACCGGCTGTTTTTACAGTCTTGCCGGTTGTGGTTGATGTAAATGTAATTGAACCGTTGAACGTCAAACTTAAAGTGGGTATTAGTGTGAGTGAACCACTAAGATAAAAATACGAGTAGCCGCCGGTGAGAACAGGAGATGCAGTAGCTCCCGTCCAGTCCATATTTTTCAGATAATAATAACCTGAGTTAATTGTTACTGTGCGGTTACCTGCCGTAAATCCGGAGTTTGCATCAAAATACACATTGTTTTCCGAGCCGGGAATGCAGGTGCCTGCCGGTCCACCGCTGCTTGCTGACCAATGCGCAGCATCAGACCAGTTGCCTGCACCACCAATCCAGTAATAATCAACCGCTGCAGGTGCCGTAAAATTCCATCCTGTAACGATACCGCTGCCCGTTGAATTGGTCGCATTGAACGTAGCGCCGCCGGTGGCTGCTATATCTATAACCTCAAGCATATCTCCATTGAATGTGCCGGTAGCTCTGCTGAAAGTGGCTGCCGTACCTGTTGATGCGCCTTTAATGGTTGCAGGATGTCCGCAACTGCCCGAAACACTAATGGTGCCGTTCATCACGGTTGTTCTGTTTGATTCAAAAGTGTAAATGTTTCCGCCAACAAGACTGAGTGTACCGTTAATCGTGTTGTTTCCATAAATGCTTGCCGGACCCGCAAATGAAACATTATACATCTGTATGTTTGAAGCAGGCGCTGTTCCCCAGTTATAGAAACCAATGTTTTGGTTTGTAAGAATATTAAGCGATGAAGTTCCGCCATTGAGCGTGAGATTGGTACTGTAGAACTGCATGCTGTAGTTAATGTTGAGTGTTGAATTGGAAAGGTTCAGTGTGCGGTAGTTCAACGTATTTGAATAGAAATTGTTGACTGTTATTGTCTTTCCGTTTGTATTGAGAGTGCCATAATCGAAATTGATGTCATACTGTGCCGTAAAGTCATCGAGCAGGGTGTAGGCACCGCTTCCGCTGAAATATACCGTGTAGAAGTAAGAACCGGCGCATGTAATGGTGTTGCCTGCCGACGGTCCCTGGAAATAAACATAGCCGGGGAAATTATTAAACATGGTCGGGTCAAACGTGAGTGAACCGAAAATCCTCAGGTTCGTGTAATTGCCGCCCAGCATCGGATTCTGAAGAACGCCCGTCCAGTCCATATCACGGCAATAGGCATCATTCACATCAAGTGTTACGGTTTCGTTGGGTGAAAAGAATGAATTTGCATCAAAATGCACGTTGGTGTTTGGACCCGGAATGCAGGATGTGTTCAGCCCGCCGCTCGATGTTGACCAGTGTGTGGTATCGCTCCAGCTACCCGCGCCGTTTATCCAGTAAAGATCGTTTACGGCTGCGGCATTGAATGTCCAGCCGCTGTTTCCGCTGCCATCAATAGAATTATTCGCAATAAAAGTACCGCCGCCTGTTGTCTGAATATCTCTGATAAAAACATGGTCGGCAGTGAGTGTGCCGGTTGTTCTTCTGAAATAGGCGGGTGAACCCGGACCCTGAGTTTGAATGTTCGCCACCTGCCCGCAATTCGCGCTGGTAATAATATTTCCATTTAAGGTTGTGGTTGTGTTGGGCGAAAACTGAATAATACCGCCGGCTGAAAGCCGAAGTGTGCCGTTAACAGTATTGTCGCCATATATCATGGCGTGCTGTGCAAACGTGATATTATTGAAGATGGCTCGGGTGCCCGAATAATTTGTAATGTTGCCGGTGTTGTTTGTATTGCCCGTGAATTCAAGATTGTAGAAGATCATGGGTGTTGAAACCGAATCCAGGTTCAGGTAACCGTCGGCAGGAAATGAAAGAGTGGAAGTGCCTGCATCAAAAGTGAGGCTGTCGAAATTCATCCACATGGTGGTGTTGCAATAAAAATGTGAACTTCCGAGTATTAACGAGCGGGTATTGGCGCTGTCGCAGAAGAAATCGTAGCAGCTAAGGTCTTTTCCATTCGTATTCAGCGTGCCGTGGTCAAGGCGTATGGTGCTGTTAGAATATAATGCATCCTGAATCGTCCATCCGCCGCCAATACCGCTGAAACTTATAGGATATGAAAAAGTCGCACCTGCCGTGGTAATGGTCTTTCCGGGGCTTGTGCCTCTGAAAAAGATATAGCCGTAATGCGAAAAACTCATGGTTGGTATGAGCTTCAGTGAGCCGTATATCTGCAAATTACCGGAACCGGTAATGTTCGGGTACTCCTGTGCACCGGTCCAGTCCATGTCTTTACAAAAAACATCTGCCGGGTCAACGTTCACGGTATTACTTCCGGGTGCAAATCCTGAATTCGCATCAAAATATACATTGTCGGTATAGGTTGGAAGGCTGCTGCCTGCAGGTCCGCCGCTGCTCAGCGACCAATGCGAGGTCTGGCTCCAGTTTCCCGAACCGCCTATCCAATAATAATTAGTTGCCTGCAATGCAATGCTGCCAAACAGAAATATCAGCAAAAAGGCTATTAATGCAATAGCTTTTGTAGGATAATGGGTAATGACGTTTTTCACCGCGTGCTTTGTACGTGTTTCCATCGATTGTTTTTGTTTGTTAATGGCACAGTATTCAGTGCCGGTTATTAAGGGCACAAAGATATAAAAGATTGTTGAATGATAGCGAATTACAGGGGTTGAGGATATTAAAATGTCATTAACTCAAGACCTGAAATACATATGTGATGCTGATGTTCTGTGCGAACCTCATTCGTACACTTTTTTAATTAAAATTTGTGATGACCGGAATACAAAAAATGAATGATTTTTTGTAACTTTATTGGCACTCAGGCAGTAAAACATATAATAATGTATCACCGCAATCGCAATTTGGCAAAATGCCGGGTTGTTTTGTGGTGTGCTGTAATCTGATAAACGACGATGAAACGTCTGTTACTCCCGGTAATTTTATTGCTGCTGGCTGCCTATAGAGGGTTGGCCGGTCCGGGAACAGTTTTCATTGAAGGAAAAATCGAACATTTCAAGAACCGTGAAGTCTCTCTGGGCTATTACAAAGACTTTTTGTATTACAAAAAAGTAACGGTAGTGGTGGTTAAAGCCGACAGGGACGGATACTTTCAATTACACGCCAAATGGCCCAAAGCGTGGCCTGCGTATTTGTTTTTTAACGGAAAGCCACTTTCTGTTTTTTTAAGTCCGGGCGATAGTATCTATATTGACGGAAATGCGAAAAAAATATTAAAATCAGCTGTGTTCGAAGGAAAAGGAGCGAAGGAAAATAATCTGTTATGTGAGTACCTGCGCGATTATCTGAAGGATGAAGCTGACTTCAGAAAGAAAATGCAAAAATATGAGGAGCGTGATTTCTTTGCCCGTAACAAGGAAATTCAGAAAAACGCGATGACATTTATTGATAAAGGTTTCAGCGAGGCTGACAATCCCAAATTTTATCAGTACATACGTGCCATGGCGGTTTATCAATCGTATAGCAATATCCTGCTGTATTATAAGAACAACAGCAAGGTACAGATTGATACAGCCACAATCGACGGGTTGATTGAAGAAGATGATATCAATAATCCCGATGCGCTTACATCAAGCGTGTATATTGACTTCCTTCAGTATTACAGCGATTACCTGGTTGAATATAAAAAAACGGATAACACCGAAATAGAAAATTACTGGGACTACCGTTATCGTGTTTTGAAAAGCAGATTTAGCGGACAGGTCAGAGATTTACTGCTGGCAAAAGTGTTGCGGAAAGCATTTCAGTACACGCATCGCGTAACAGCGAGAATACTTTTTTACGATTATCAGAACGTGTATATAGACAAAGAATATTTCCTCGCCATTAAAAACGATTTTGTGAAACAATGAAAGTCGTGAGTCGAGAGTCGAGAGTCAAGAGTCGTGAGTCTAGAGTCGTGAGTCGAGAGTCGAAAGTTCATAAAGTTATAATGGAGGCGACTGACTATTGTCTATTGTCTGTTGTCTGTATCAAGGAAGAAAGGCATCTATGCCCGGATAATCATATTTCTCAGTAGCTTCCTCTTTGTTCATCACATAATATAACATGTGCGATTCAGCACACAGAATGCCTTCGCCGTTTTTCAGGGTAACGTGGATAAATGCCATTTTATGCCGCACTTCTTTAAGCGTTGCGCACAGAAATACAGGACCACCGTCGACGTACACCGGCTTAATATAGCGTGTTTCCATTTTTGAAGTTACGCCTGACGTATTCAGCCTGATGTTTACCAGCCATGCCCCGATTTCATCCATCAGTGTTGCCTGAATCCCGCCGTGCAGCACGTTGTTGTATCCCTGCATAAAGCTTTTAGGTTCCCATACGCTGGTTACCACTTCACCGTCGGTTTCGAACTGCATACGCAGCCCGTTTTCGTTACCGGGTGCGCATCCGAAACAATTGTAATCTTTAACGTGTGTGTATGGATTTCTGATTTTTGCCATGGTCAGGATGTTATTTAAACACGTTTTTGTGAAGTCGCGTAATTCATTTTTCTCCTCTGCTTGCGACGAAATTCTGCCTGCTGCCTGCAGGCAATCCCTGCAAAGTTAATTGAAAAGAGTTTCCTTGCTTTAGTTGAATTGTATTAATTTTGAGACGACACAATTATTCGTTTCCTTATGCTCTGGCAATCATACATCAAAGGCTTCCGGGCGTTTCTGCAACTTGAGAAATCCCTTTCGGGAAATTCTGTGGAAGCCTATTTGCATGATGTGCAGAAATTGACGCAGTATCTGGAATTTATTGGCGAGAACATTCAACCTGAAAAGGTGTTGCCGCGTCAACTGCAGGATTTTCTGATGTGGGTGAACGAACTGGGAATGGGCGCACGCACTCAGGCTCGTGTTATCTCCGGTATTAAGGCATTCTATAAGTACCTGCTTCTTGAGAATATCATCTCATCCAATCCGGCTGAGTTGCTTGAAGCTCCCAGAATAGGGCGTAAGCTGCCCGACGTGCTGAGCCTTCCGGAGATTGATGCACTTATTGGTGCCATCGATTTGAGTCAGCCGCAAGGCCATCGCAACCGGGCTATTATTGAAACGCTTTATGGATGCGGTTTGCGTGTATCAGAATTGGTGAATTTAAAAATCTCCGGTTTGTATTTTGATTCCGGATACATCCGAATCATCGGCAAAGGAAATAAAGAACGCATTGTTCCGGTGGGTAATGTTGCCCGTAAACAGATTGAATTTTACATGCAGCATATGCGTGTTCATCTGGACATTAAAAAGGGAAATGAAGATTATGTGTTTCTGAACCGCAGAGGCAGTAAGCTCACCCGTGAAATGATCTTCACCATAATAAAAGGTCTTGCCGAGGCGATTGGATTAAAGAAAACAATCAGTCCGCATACTTTCAGACACAGTTTTGCAACACATCTTATTGAGGGTGGTGCCGATCTGCGTGCCGTTCAGGATATGCTTGGACATGAATCCATTACTACCACGGAGATTTATACCCATCTCGACCGCGAATACCTGCGCGAAACAATTATTCAGTACCACCCTAGAGCCTGAAAACAGTAAATAGTAGTTAGTATTTAGTAGTCAGTACAAAAAATATCTTCATAGACGCATTGGCGGGCAGCGTTTTTTTGTACTAAATACTTGCTACTTAATACTTACTACTATTTCTTAGAGTCCGCTGGCAAGTACGTCGGCGATGTGAATGGTTTTGATGGGAAGTTTGTGTTTTTTGATATAGGCTTCCAGATGCATCAGGCAGGATGCTTCCGTAGAGATGATGTATTCTGCACCGGAATCAATGGCATTTTTCACTTTCTGCTCGGCCATAGCCGTTGAAATGGATTCAAACTTCACAGCAAACGTGCCGCCAAATCCGCAACACACATCATTGTCTTCCATTTCGATAATCTGCAAACCCTTCACGTTGTTGAGCAACATGCGCGGTTCTTCTTTAATGCCGTATTCGCGTAAAGCGGCACAGGCATCATGGTAAGTTACTTTTGCCTCAAAGGTGGCGCCCAGATTGGTAACGTTCAGTACGTTCACCAGAAAATCGGAAAATTCAAATATATTTTTCTGTATCGTTTTGAATTCGTTGTGCAGCGAAGTGTTGTTGAATAATTCGGGATAATAGTTGCGCACCATACCCACACAGGATGCCGACGGTCCCACAATATAGCGGTTGTTCGAGAAGTCGTGTATAAATTTTTCGCCCATGCATTTGGTGGCGTCCCAGAAACCGCTGTTAAAAGCCATCTGACCGCAGCAAGTCTGTTCAGGGTTATAGTGTACGCCCACGTCAACTTTCTCAAATATTTTGAGCATACTGCTTCCTATCTGCGGATACACTTGATCAATAAAGCACGGGATGAAAAGGTCAACTATCATTTTCGTTATTCCTAATTAGTCAGAACAAAAGTATAAAAATAATCTTTTGTTGTACTTTTACGTCATTAATATGTGCAAATGAGATATTTTATCCGAATGGCATTTAACGGGGCTGCCTATCATGGCTGGCAGGCGCAGGATAATGCAGCCACTGTGCAGCAGGCTGTTGAAGGTGCGTTATCCATGCTTTTTCGCAATCACCTGCCTGTTGTCGGTGCCGGACGAACCGATACCGGTGTTCACGCAAAGGAATATTTCGCACATGTTGAGATTGAAAATGAATTGAGCCCTGCCGAACTTCAAAAAATAACATTCAAGCTGAACGGCATACTGCCCGATGATATTGTCATTTACGAGGTCTATGCGGTAGCTCCCGATATGCATGCACGCTTCAGTGCGTTGAGCCGCACCTATAAATATTATATTTCTCCTGAGCGCAACCCGTTTGCACGCGAATATTCATGGTTTTATCCCGGACGGCTGGATATTGAACGTATGAACAAAGGCGCTGCTTTGCTGATGGAATGCACCGATTTTACAAGCTTTGCGAAAGTGCATTCAGATACAAAGACAAATAACTGCGCTATTGCTGAAGCCGGATGGCAGTACGAAGACGGCATGCTCGTTTTTACGATTACTGCCGACCGTTTTCTGCGGAATATGGTTCGTGCCATTGTGGGTACGCTTGTTGAATTGGGCGCCGGAAAAATAAATCTGAATGACCTTCAAAAAATTGTTGAAAGCAAGAACCGTTCTGAAGCCGGATATTCGGTGCCTGCACAAGCACTTTTCCTGGAGCGTGTTGAATATCCCTCAGAGTTAAAGAATTTTAAATGATAAATGCTGAATTTTAAATTAATTGTTCGCTCAATACTTGATTTCAATTTAAAATTTAACATTTAAAATTAATCATTTACAATTCACGCTTTTCACGTATTTTTCTATAACACCAATCTTTTCGGCTGTTTCGGCACCTTTAAATCCGGCAATGTCGCTGTATTTAACCTTATTCAGGTATTGTTTCATGCAGTTGGATGCCAGCGGCAGGTACGACCAGTGCCACTTTTCTTCTTCATAACCGTCGGGGCGGGAAGTGCCTTTGGCAGTGTAGGGCTGGCAGAATCCGTAATCGGAAGCATTCTTACTCAGCCATTCGTACACTTTCTTTCCGTTGGCCGATTCAAAATATTTCGGGTCCATGCTGTTCAGGTCCATATCTGTACCCCAGTGATGGCGTGATGTTCCGGGCATGGAGCTGTATTTTAATATTTTCAGCGCCCGTTCCACGGGATCTTTGATGGTACTTGCCAGATTTTTATTTTCAACGAGCCGGCTGCCGTTCCATTTGGCTTCCCATATGCCTTTTTGATAAGCGAAATTTCGTGTGGCCGAAACAATGAATATTTTAACTCCGTCTTTCTGTGCGGCGTAGAACATTCTGATAAAGGCAAGGTAAGCTTCTTTTTTCAGGTACATCTGATCGCTGTTGGCGTATTCGTTGTCTGTACGGATAAAAGTCGTGTCTTTGGCAGGATCGAATTGCCCGACGAGGTAGGCAACGCTCAGCGAACTGTCAGCAATCATGGCAGTTTTCTTCTGCGCAACTTTTGAACTGTCGGCTGCTACAGGCGCTGCATTATCTTTTTCAGGACGATTTTTTACAAAGCGTAATACGAATGAATATGCTACCAGCACAAAAATGGTAACTGCCATATAAATCCCGGTGCCTTTGAATATTTTCATATGAGTTGTTGTCACCATTGTTGCTGAATAAATTCTTGGGTTTGTTTAATAATGCCTGCTGCGTCGAGTCCGTATTTCGCCATCAGCTCAACAGGTTTGCCCGATTCGCCGAATACATCATGCATGCCGATAAACCGCATGGGCACGGGGCAATGTTGAACAATGACTTCTGCCACGGCAGAGCCGAGCCCGCCAATAACCTGATGTTCCTCTACGGTCATTATCCTGCCTGTTTCTTTGGCTGCCTTGATTATTATTTCGGTGTCAATGGGTTTTATGGTATGCATGTTTATTACCCGTGCGCCGATGCCGATTTGTTTCAGCGAATATGCTGCCTGCAGCGCTTCCCAAACCATATGTCCGGTGGCAATAATGCTCAGGTCATTCCCTTCATGAAGCAGTTGACCTTTTCCCATCTCGAAAGGCGTATCACCGGCAGTAAAATCGGGCACGCCTTCTCTTCCGAAACGTATATACACCGGACCGTTCATTTCATTCACGGCAGCGATGGTCATTATTTTGGCCTGTGTAGCATCGCAGGGCGAAAAGATGGTCATATTGGGCAAAGGCCGCATGATGGCAATATCTTCGAGCGCCTGGTGGGTGGCGCCATCGGGACCAACCGAAATACCTGCGTGCGCACCGCCAATGATAACATGAAGATTATTATAGCACACGGAAACACGTATCTGGTCAGTAGTACGTAATGCCGCAAAAACACCGTAGGTGCTGAAAACAGGAATCTTGCCGCTTAACGCCATACCGGCTGCAACGCCCATGCAGTTTTGTTCGGCAATGCCTAATGAGAAAAATCGTTCAGGAAATTTCTTTGCAAAAAGATCCATTCCAACAGAAGCGGTAATATCGGCACCCAGCCCAACAACGTTTTGGTTCAGTGCACCGGCGGCTTCAACACCTTCGCCAAAGCCGGTCTTGGTGGGCTTATTTCCTCTATTTGTAAATTGATTCATGGCTTTTTGTGTGGTACAACACAAAAGTAATGAAAATGTGCTGTTCAAAAGCAAAAAGGCGAAGCACGCAGCTTCGCCTTTTATCCGAACTATAAAATTGAACCACTTACAATCCTAAAATTTAATCGACAATGTCATGGTTGTTGCAACGTTATGATTGCCCTGCTTTGCCGGTTTCCATTTGTTCTTCATTAATAATATTACCCGCACCGCTTCTTCGTCGCAGCCAAAACCAATACCCCGCAGTACTGTCACATTGGATATTTCTCCGCTTGCTTCAACGACAAACTGCAGATAAACCGTACCACTGATGCCGGCTGCTACTGCTGACTGCGGCTTCACAATATTTGCCAGTAAGAATTTTTTCATGGCGCTTTCGCCTCCTTTATAACTGGCGGCTGTTTCTACAATGGCATATGCAACGCTGTCCTGTTCTACCACTGCTTCATCAACTTCATAATTTGCAGAAGGTGCCGCCATTTTTTCACAACTCTTTCCGTTTGCTGCTCCATAACCGGTGGTTGCGGTGCCGCCAACGGCATAATCAGAAACACCCTCGGGCAGTGGCAGCGGCTGTTTTACGGTGGTTTGCCTTCCGCCGACATTGCGTACTATGGAGTCGATGGCAACAAAAGACGTGTAATTGGTGAGCAGATTGTACTTCAATCCAAGTCCGGTGATTTCTTCCTTTAGTTTATCATCAGCTCCTGCATTATTGAAGTCGTCGAGCATACGTATCTTCTGACGCACCCACAGATATTTCAGTGCACTGTTTTTCTTTTCCGGTTTAACATCGCCTACATTATAAGTATAGGTAAATTTTTCGCTGCCGCATTTTCCGGTGAGTTTAATCGTGCCTTTGGCTCCGTTCTTCCATTTCCCGAAAATAATAACCGGCCGTTCTGCAAGTACATCAGGAACGTTTGCAGGTTCCATATCATAGGCATCGAAACCCTCGTAGGTAACTTTAATATCGGTCAGAACAGGTGTCTGAATGTAGTTCCTGAATTTCTCTGCCTGCTTATCTGCCTCGCCTGCATCGGTAACAATAAATGGTTCGCCCATACCTGCATTGGCAATTCCCTCTATCAGGAAACGGTTCACGGAAGTGCCTATACCGAATGCAAAGAAGTTGGCTTTGCCCAGATTGTCGCGTATCAGCTGAAACGATTCTTTTTCTACATCCACATAGCCGTCGGTGGCAATCACAAACGTGCGGGAAAAGCCATTTTGTTTTTCTATAGTCAGCGCTTTTTTAAGTGCAGGCAATAATTCGGTACCACCGCCTCCTTGCTGATTGTCTATCATATTCAACGCCTTTTTAAGATTTTCGGGCGTTGCAAATACCGACTGATCGGCGAAAGTGCTTGAGCCACCCGCAAACAGCAGTACGTTGAATTTATCTGTGGCGCGCAGTTTTCCGATAAGATTTGTCAGCAGCTTTTTAGAAACATCAATAGGGTAACCATACATAGAACCTGAAACGTCCATTACAAATATGTATTCTCTCGGTGCAATCTGGTCTTCGGTTGGTCGTGCGGGTGGTTGTATCATGGTGAGAAAAAAGTTTTCTTCGCCCTCATTTCCCTGATACAGCAGCAGTCCTGACTCTAATTTATTTTCAGCCAGACGATACTGAATAATTACATCACGGTTGCCTTCAAACTTGCCGGTTGACGGGAGTATCAGGTGGGCTATGTTTGTTCCTTCGTAATTGATATTCAGGTTATGCGACGGGCAGCGGATATCGCGTATCGGCATTCCTGCATCGAGTGTTACATCAAAATCGAAAGCGTACAATGGTTTTTCGCCTTCATGCTGATAAGGATTCGATACCCATTGATCGTTGGCACTGGCGGTGGCCTCCGGCTTGTTTGAATAGCGCGGACCTACCACAGTAGGATAGTCAAATTCATATACGCCGCCTTCGGGAATCAGCAGTTCGGTATAGTGCAGTTCCACACGAATGGTATCGCCGGGCATGATGTTCGCCACATTCATCTGGAATACATTGGGGCGTTGCTGCTCCAGCAGGCTGGCACTTTTGCCCTGTTGTTTGGCTGTTTCATAATCCTGACGTGCCTGTTGTTTCTCTTTTATTTTCGCGATAAGCAGGCGGTCGCCAACGGTCATCGTCATTCCATAAACGGCAGCACGCGTTGAGGCCGGAAACACGTAAATGGCTTCAATGGGTTTGCTGCCTGCATTCATGTATACCTGTGTAACGGTAACATCGGCAATAACACCCGCAATATTTACTTTGGCAGAAGTGGACTTGAGTGGAAGCTGATCGGTTTCGGCATTTTCACTGTTTACATAAAAGTAGGGCGACAGTGTTTTGTCATCATCCTTGTCTTTTACCAGCAGCGGATCGTTCAGTACGAACTGTGCTTTTTTACTGTCGGGAAGGTTGCGCGAAATGATGGTGAAGGGAACTACCATCAGTATAGCAATGATGAAGAGCAGTGCCACACTTTCTTTTAAGAACTTTGGTGTTTTCATGACGTTGGTTTTTATGGTTAATCCTATTTGTTTTTTGGAAAAGTGGCTTATAGATGAAATCATTTCTCAAATTCCATAAACAGGGAAATGATTTTCAGTGAAAGTATATTTAATGTATGCTGAGAAACAGGCAAATCAGTTAACGGCAGGGTTTGCACAGTTAACAGTTAATAAGTAATAGGTAACAGGTAATAGGTAACAGGTAATAGGGAACAGGTGATCATCCCTGAATAGCGTTGACCGATTTTATCAGATAATGCTTTGTTGAAGCTATCTCTGCCGGCGCGCGTTTGTAACGCGTGCCACAGTAGACTGTTGTTGGCTGGATAAATGTGTCTACACGAAAAAATCACAAATTGGCGATTATAAACGCTTTGGTTTATTAACGGAAAAACAAAAGTTTGAGTATCTTTGGTTATTACTGCGTGGGCACGCGTTACAAACGCGCGCCAGCCGGGAGCGGTCTGCCAAAATCAACGAAAATGCTCACGACAGTGTCATCTCCGAGGTAGTTGTGAGTGTTTACCCCAATCCTGCGGCAGATGAATTGACCATTGAAGTACAAGGTGCACCGGCGGGAATGGAAATGACCATCGAGTTTTACAATCTTACAGGGACATTGGTACAAGAATGTGCTTTCGAAAACAGTGTTTTCAATAAGATTTCTATTAAAAAATTGCCCCAGAGTATTTATCTTTACAAAATAATGAATATTTCAGGAATACTTAAATCAGACCGGATAGTAATAATCAGGGGAAAATGAGACGTATTAGGAAAATGAGCTGTTACAGTGCTGCATTGTCTCTGTGTTTTTTATTATGGGGGCAGATCGGTATTGGGCAGAATATAGTAAATAATTCTGGGTTTGAATTGTACTCGACCTGCCCTGACGAAAATAATAGTATATACTTTGCAGTGCCTTGGTTCGAACCACAATGTGGTAGCAGCGAGTATTATCATAAGTGTAGTTTAACCCCGGAAACTATTTACGAGTTTTCAGTTCAACAGCCTAGAACTGGAGATGGCATGGCCGGAATATGGTGCGAAATTAATTATCCCTGGCCATGGATATATCCTTCGTTTATTGAAACTGAATTGCAACAACCTTTAGTCGCAGGAAAATGTTACTATGCTGAATTCTATGTGAATTTACATAATGCTTCTCATAGAGCGACCGACGCTCTAGGAATGTTTTTTTCTGATTCTGCAATTAGTAGTTTTACCGATACCATTTTTGGCTTCGACACCTTGCATTGTGTTCTTCATTTGCCCAGACCCCCTCAAGTCAGAAATCCAGTAGGCAATATTATTACGGATACAGTTGGCTGGACGAAGATAAGCGGTACTTTCAAGGCCGCAGGAGGTGAACGCTTTCTGCTGATCGGAAATTTATGGCGTAAGGAAGAATGCAATTACCAAATCATGGTAGGAACTTCAGAAATGTTGTGCGGTTATTTCATCGACGATGTTCTTGTCATGGAATGCCCTGATACTGTTGCACCGCCGGATACGACCGCGAGCGGTGGAATAATGATATACCCAAGCCCCGCTGTGGAGTGGATAAATGTTAAAGTGCTGGGCATTGATGCTGGCACTGGTTTAACTTTAGAAATATATGATATGATGGGGCAATTGATAAAGAAAAACTCTTTCAATCTGGTATCAGGAGTTAATACTTTTTATCTGGATTATCTTGTCTCCGGCGTTTACGAATTCCGCCTAAGAAAGGGAAAAGAAATTCTTAAAACCCAAAAGGTACTTGTTGTTCTACCATGAGCCATAAAGAACATGTTATAAAGACGCGCCTGATGTCTTGATCACCTTCCGCCAAAATAATTTGACCACCATATAATAATAGTACTGAACATACTTGGGTGGTCAATGTAAAACGGCGCAGATTGGCCAAATGTTGCGCGAGTCCATTTAAGCCAAATAAACGAAGTACAGCTCAGCATTCACTGAATATCGTCAGATGACTGTTCGTCGCTAATTGGGAATTCTGGAGAATCAAGGAAATTATAGATAAGGTGTATCTGCCAACTAAGTAATCTTTTGCCCTTAATATGCATTAAAGCTTTAGAAATTGGTTTTAACCAGATTGTTAAAGTGTTGCGATTGACACCATACTCTATTGCGATTTCCTTAAATGTTCTAACTTTCGCAGGCATATTGATGTTCGTAGTAAATAATTGATGAACTAAAAAACAAATTTCCGACCAAGCTCGCGATAAATTTCTTTTGGATTTAGCTTTTCAACTGTGCAAAATTCTCTTACCGTAAGTTTTTTTTTGTTATGACATAGAGTATTGCGGATAGCTTTATGCCTTCTCCAACATGAATTATAACAGTTGCTCCCAGTCAGAATCATCAGATCCTTCACAGAAAGAAAAATATCACTGTTCATTTCTCAAAAGTTTCAGTTCACTAGCAAAATTAACTCAGTAATGAATAAAAGAAATGGCTCGTATGAAAAATGATTAATTTCATCTTCGGTTTACTTTTAATTACCATTGTGATATTTGATTAAAGTTTTATACAAGGGAAAACAATAGATGTTGTACTATAGTTGTACCCAGAAGTATAAAAATATTTTTTCAATATTGAGATACTGCCACTTAACAAAATATTATAGCTTATAGGTAACAGGTAATAGGGAACAGGTGATCATCCCTGAATAGCGTTGACCGATTTTATCAGATAATGCTTTGTTGAAGCTATCTCTGCCGGCGCGCGTTTGTAACGCGTGCCACAGTAGACTGTTGTTGGCTGGATAAATGTGTCTACACGAAAAAATCACAAATTGGCGATTATAAACGCTTTGGTTTATTAACGGAAAAACAAAAGTTTGAGTATCTTTGGTTATTACTGCGTGGGCACGCGTTACAAACGCGCGCCAGCCGGGAGCGGTCTGCCAAAATCAACGAAAATGCTCACGACAGTGTCATCTCCGAGGTAGTTGTGAGTGTTTACCCCAATCCTGCGGCAGATGAATTGACCATTGAAATACAAGGTACGCCGACGGGTAAGGAAATGACAATAGAATTCTTTAATCTTACTGGGACATTGGTAGAAGAAGCTACTTTTACAAACAGTGTTTATAATAAAATTTCAATTGACAAATTACCCCAGAGTATTTATCTTTACAAAATAAAGAATGCTTCAGGTATACTAAAATCAGACAGGATAGTAATTATCAGGGGAAAATGAGCCGTATCATAAAAATGAATTGTTGCTTTGTTGCTTTATCCCTGTGTTATTTATTATGGGGGCAGAGCAGCATTGGGCAGAATTTAGTAAATAACCCCGGGTTTGAATTGTACTCTACCTGCCCTGATGAAAGTGTAAGTATATACTTTGCAGTACCATGGTTCGAACCGCAATCATGTGCTAGTAGTGCGTTTTTTCATCGGTGCAGTACAACGTTACATAATCTTTACGAATTTTCAGTTCAACAGCCGAGAACCGGTGATGGTATGGCTGGTGTCTGGTGCGAAATTAATTATCCATGGCCTTGGTATTATCCTTCACATATTGAAACCGTATTAAAACAACCCTTAGTTGCCGGTAGATGCTACTATGCAGAGTGCTATGTGAATTTGCATAATGTCTCTCATAGGGCAACCGACGCTTTAGGAATGTTTTTTTCTGATACAGCGTTTATTAATTTCGGTGATACAATTTTTGGATTTGACACATTGCATTGTGTTCTTCATTTGCCCAAACCCGCTCAAGTCAGAAATCCAGTAGGCAATATTATTACAGATACAGCGGGCTGGACGAAGATAAGCGGCACTTTCACAGCAACCGGGGGTGAACGGTTTCTGTTAATTGGCAATTTATGGCGTAAAGAGGAATGCAATTACCAAATCATGCCAGGAACCGCACCTGAACTGTTGTGCTATTATTTCATCGACGATGTCCTCGTAATGGAATGTCCCGATACCATTGCGCCACTGGATACAACCGCGAGCGGTGGAATAATGATATACCCAAGCCCCGCTGTGGAGTGGATAAATGTTAAAGTGCTGGGCATTGATGCTGGCACTGGTTTAACTTTAGAAATATATGATATGATGGGGCAATTGATAAAGAAAAACTCTTTCAATCTGGTATCAGGAGTTAATACTTTTTATCTGGATTATCTTGGCTCCGGCGTTTACGAATGCCGCCTGAGAAAGGGAAAAGAAATTCTTAAAACCCAAAAGGTCCTAATCATGTTGAAATAATCAGCCGGCGCGCGTTTATCCCTCATTTTGTCCCAATCTGGAACGTGTTTTTCCTGTTTTAGAATAAATCCGGTGTGTATTTTCGCTTTAAGAGGTTTATATTTAATGACATAACAAAATGGCATAAAAAATGCCTTTAAGTTATACCGCACTGGCTAACAGACCAGGGCGGCATCATCCAAATCAATATAAACCATAAAAAATTAAAACTATGAACAATTCAGCTTTTACTTCAGCAAATTTCTCACAACAGGACATGTCAGACTCACTGCAGGCTATACAGACCCTTTCGGGTAAGCTAACCTTTGTAATCAGCATGACCGCGGCTCAGCGAAGAAAATGCCTGAAGCTGGGCGATAAAACCATTAGCTTTGCAGATAAAACGCTCAATTATGCGTCAAGCAACAGCGATTTGGTTCCGTCTTACCTCGACATGAACCAGTTTAACAAAGTCTATCAGCTTTCGAAGTATCTTCATGAATTATTGCGCGAGCTTAAACCGCTTGTGCAGGATATAGAAGACACCGCCATGCAGGCGGGGGTGGAAACCCTGTCGTCGTCCATGGTGTTTTATACCGCGGTGAAGGTTGCTGCAAAGCAGGGTGTCCCGGCTGCCAAAGCCATCTATGAAGACCTGCAAAAACGCTTCCCGGGTGCCGGTTCGGTTCCCAAAACACCCGCCCCGGAGCAGTAACATCTCCGTTGAGCATTTCACGCAATACCCCTTAAAAGTGTCCAAAACCACCCTCATTATATCGGCAAACTGCTGATTAGAATATCAGAGTATCCTCACAACTATATCGGAGAGTGTTCACAGGTATATCAGAGTATGTTATCAACTATATCCGAGAGTGTTCATTAGTATATCGGAGTATGTTGTTAACTATCTCCGGGAGTGTTCACAGGTATATCGGGAAGGTGTTGTTAACTATCTCCGGGAGTGTTCACAGGTATATCAGAGTATGTTGTTAACTATCTCGGGGAGTGTTCACAGGTATATCAGAGTATGTTGTTAACTATATCCGGGAGTGTTCACAGGTATATCGGAGTATGTAATTTAGAATTTTCAAATTACACCCGGCCTCTGCCGGCGAGCATTTGCAAGGCTTACCGGTTGGTTGGCCTGTTGTGATTATTATTGAAGGACGCCGGTTAAAAACAGTATAATGAGTTATTTCGTTACAAACGAAAAGAAGTTGAGGCACGCGTTACAAACGCGCGCCAGCCGGGATAATGAAGTATATATTGAAACTTCCGGGTTAGCTGCCGGAGCACAACTTCACATTGAATTCTATGATATTTTAGGTAAAAAAGTAATGCAGGAGGCGTTTGAAAACAGCATTACAAACATAATATCGCTTGCTTCTATGCCTCAGGGTTTGTATCTTTACAAGATATATGATTTGCAGGGCGTTCTTGTTACCGACCACCTTATAATAATTAGAGAATAATGATAATACGAGTTTTAATATTCCCATTGGTTTTCGTTCTGCTCTCATGCCGGATTGGTGTGGGGCAGAGCGGGAATCTTGTGAATAATCCCGGGTTTGAGTATCATACAATTTGCCCGGATAATTGCTGTCAAATTGATTATGCAGCTCCGTGGTTTCAACCGTTATATGTTGCCAGCAGTGATTTTTATGATACTTGTGGGCATTCTCCAGTATTGAATTCCATATTTGCCGCCCAAATGCCAAGGACAGGGGAGGGTGTGGCCGGAATATATTTTTACCCTATGTGGCGTGAATATATTGAAACAGAGCTTAAAATACCATTACAAAACGATAAATGCTACTATGCCGAGTGTTATGTAAATTTAAATAATTATAGTTATTGGGCAACTGATGCACTTGGAATGTATTTTTCAGATACTGTAATTGTTAATCTGGGAGATGCAATAAACTATCCTGTTCCATTATATTATCAGCCTCAAATTCGCAATCCACTCGGTAATATTATTGATGATACAGTGGGATGGACTAAAATAAGCGGCACTTTTACCGCACATGGCGGTGAAAAGTACTTACTAATTGGCAATTTTTGGAAAATAGAGGATTGTAATGCACATACTTTTTCTGGAAATAATTTCGAAGTAGATGCCTATTACTTTATCGATGATGTCCTTGTTATGGAATGTCCCGATACCATTGCGCCACTGGAGGTGCATAATACCGTTTTCATCCCCAATGTATTCTCTCCAAATAAGGATGGGCAAAATGATGATTTCAAAATATACGGTGAGAATATTACACAACTAAACTTTGCTGTGTATAACCGTTGGGGCAGTGAAGTGTTCCGCACTGAGGAATTAAACACCGGCTGGGATGGGCGTTACAAAAACAAAGACTGCAGCGCAGGGGTTTACTTTTATTTGGCGGAGGTCACTTTTGCCGATGGCAGCAGCGTGGTGAAGAAGGGGAATGTTACGTTGATTCGGTAATTATTTTTAAGTCAATTCAATCTCCAGTATGGCCGGAGAATCATATGACGATGGGAAAATATTAATAATAAAATAAGTGAAAAGCGGACTTTTGAAAATTGCTTTATTTCCCCTTACAGTATTATTTTGCACAGGGGTTTACGCTCAAGAAAATCTTGTGAGGAACCCATCTTTTGAGGAGTATAAAATATTTCCTAACCCAATTTGTGATAGTGCAATGGAGGTTTTTAATTGGCGAAATCCTACGGATGGGACTCCTGATTATTTCAATGCACTTACAAATTGTGAGAATAATGATGTTCCATCAAATCAGTATGGATTTCAGTATGCGAAAGATGGTATTGCATATTATTGCATCGCAGTCTACGGGAAAAGTATTTTATACAGGGAATACATTCAGAATGAATTAAAAGAAACTTTAACAAAAGGCAGGCAATATTGTGTGAGTTTTTATGTAAATTTAAATGACGTTGCACAATATGCAACTGATGATGTTGGCGTTTTTTTTTCGGATACAGCGATACGAAGTTCAGATATTGTAGAATTGCCTGTTACTCCACAAATTTCAAATAAGCGTGGCAACTTTCTAAGTGATAAATCAAAATGGATGCTTGTTCAAGGTTCGTTTTTCTCACTAGGTCAGGAAAGATGCATTACAATAGGAAATTTCAATGATGATGCAAATACCGATACTCTGTATATTGATTTCGGCGGCGGAGAAACCTTTGCAGGAGCAGGCTATTACATAGACATGGTCAGTGTTATTCCCTGTGATTCGGTATTTGTGGCGGCAGGCGCTGGGGACAATGCAATAATTTGCCGAGGAGATAGTACTATTTTGGGTAGCCATGACAAACCTTATTACAACTATTCGTGGGAGCCTTCTATTGGATTGAGTAATCCCGGAATTGCGCGGCCTAAAGCAAGTCCGACACAAACAACGACGTATTACCTTACTGTAAAATATTTTGATCTGTCTGAAACAAAAGACAGCGTTACGGTTTATGTTAAAGACTGTCAAGCAAAGCCGGGCTTTAGAATTTACCCGAATCCTTCTATGGGAGATGTTACTGTGGAGCTAATCAATGGCACGTTTCAGGATGCGCGCATTGAACTCACCAATATTCTTGGTCAACAGGTATTCTCCGCCGACATTGGTAACGGCATCATCAAAAAACATATCAGTTTTTCAAAACAACTTCAGGGGCTTTACTTTGCAAAGGTATGGAACAATGGGCTGTTGCTTGGGGAGGAGAAGATTGTGATAATGAAATAGTAAGTTGAGGCGTAGCCGAAATCCGTCTCCTGCCGGCGCGCGTTTGTAACGCGTGCGACGGTAGACTGTTGTTGGCTGGATAAATGTGTCTACACGAAAAAATCACAAATTGGCGATTATAAACGCTTTGGTTTATTAACGGAAAAACAAAAGTTTGAGTATCTTTGGTTATTACTGCGTGGGCACGCGTTACAAACGCGCGCCAGCCGGGGCTTGTTTTTTCTCCGGTACTTTTGTCTAGTCACAAAAGTACCCAAAAGGACATGGCAAAACTATGCTTCCGCCCGCTCTGCGATATTTCTGAATTCCTGACAATGCGAGTAAACTTCATTGTCGGAATTCTACGAAATATCACATTCATGCCCGCGCCTGCCCCGCAGTTTTGCCGGGCCAACGCGCTTCCAATTAATAATTATTAATTAACAATTTGTAATTTTTTTAGCCCCGCTAGGGGCGACCTGTTGGTAGAATGTGTATGAGTGATTAGACCCGGCGGCGCACGGATGATGATTCTTAATGTAATGGAATAGCTTGTGCCGCAATTGATGAAGGTGGTGAGACGAAAAATGAATAATGAAAAATGAAAAATGAATAATGAATAATGAAAAATGAAAAATGAACAGTTATGGTAGTGAAGTGTAGATAGTAATTTTAATTGCTGAACAGCGAGCGATTATACGAGCAAGGAAAAAACTATTTCTGTACAATAATTTTCTTCGTGAAAACGCCGGAAGTTGTTCGGATGCGGGCGATGCAGATACCGTTGCTGATGCCCGTCAATGGAAAGGATGCGGAAAAACCGTTGCCGCTGTAGTTGTGTTTGGCAAGCATGATTCCTGTAATATTGTATAATTCTATGTCTTGAATCGCTGACGATGCCGAAACCGTAAAATAGGCCGATGCAGGATTCGGGAATACCTGCGCCTGAGCAGGAGCAGAGTTTTCGTCAAGTCCAACAACAAGCTGACCGTCGTCGCGGGTGTACCAGATAGGGGAACTGGTTATGATGTCGCCATCATCCTGTTGAACCACGACCCAGTAAAAATGGGTGGAAAGGTCGGGAATACTGTCGGTATCAATGGTAAGCGTATCGGTGTTGTAAACCGTTGTATAGGTATAGGTATTTACCGTGTCGCCTTTAATGCCGTAATATAATGTTATGGCAGAAGCGGTCTCGCCATCACCATCTGAGGCATAAACCTCAATATGCGGTACACCGGCAGAGGTGAATATGCTGCCCATGGGTTGCAGATTTATCTTGAAATTTATCACCGCGTTCCAGTCTTCCGTTGCAAAAAAACGACGGTTGCGCAGCGCATCGAGAATATGATATTTTTCGCGATAGAGCGCTAACACTGCCAGACGGCTTTGTGTATTCCGTCCATAATTTGTTTTATGATTATCGTGGTCAATACCCGCACCGGGATGATAACCGCGCAGAAGCATCTTCTTGAAATATCCGGGATAATAGCCCGGCCATTCGCTGTAGGTCGTGTCTTCCGAATATGCACTGGTAGCACCATAGGCCATTCCAATAATGGCTTTGTCATCAATAGAATCAAAAGGCTTGCTGACCAGTCCGCCAAAATGGGCAGTGGATGGATGTGCCAGATAAGCAAAGCAACCGGGTTTCGCTACTATTTTATGAAACAGACTGTCGTAATCATAGGCATCGGTATATACATCGTAACTGCCCGACCATCCATATAAAGCCTGACTTTCGTAGATGACCACATGTCCGTAGGAGTAATATCCCCATTCCATACCATATAAGGCAACAAAATTGGGATGTGTGAGGTTGAAACTATCTGCCTGAAGGGTCCCGTTATAAAAATTGGCACTTGTGTTCATGTGGTTGTGGTCGGAAATGCCTAAGAAATCAAAATGGTGCGACTGGCTTGCATACACGTAATCATCATAAGGAATGTAATTAGTGCTGTCCTGATTGCCGTCGCTGTATGATGAATGTGAATGAATGTTACCGTAGTACACATTATACTCCTGTGCAGAAAGCTGACCGTTATAAATGCTCAGTACAATAACAACAGGGGCGAGGATGTTTTTGAAAATAAGTGTGAATATAGTTTTCATCTGTATAGACTTCAGTAATCAGTTAGTGTACAAAGATAGGGATATTTGCAAGGACGTTATTCGTAAACAGAAAATTATGATATCTGGCAAATAAATCGTTCTGCTTCCTCTTTTGAAGGTGCTTTGCCATGCCAGCGGTAGTCGTTTTCAATTTCAGGTACGCCTTTTCCCATAAGTGTTCCGGCAAGAATAACCGAGGGTTGTCCTTTGTGTCTTCCGGCAATGCCGTATGCTTCTATAATCTCTTCAGGTTCGTTCCCGCTGCATTCAATCACATTCCATCCAAAGGCAGCCCATTTATCGGCAAGCGGTTCGAGCGCCATTACTTTTTGCGTGGGACCGTCAATCTGCAGACCGTTCCTGTCTACAAGCGCGGTAAGATTGTCAAGTTTGTAGTGTGCGGCACTCATGGCGGCTTCCCAGATGCTGCCTTCCTGTAACTCACCATCGCCGTGTATGCTGAATGTGCGCCAGCTTTTGTTATCCGATTTAGCCGACAGCGCCATACCAACAGCTACCGACAATCCCTGGCCTAAAGAGCCCGATGAGACTTCAATTCCCGGCAGTCCGTGGTCGCGCCCCGGATGTCCCTGCAGGCGTGAACCCAGCTTACGCAGCGTCAGCAATTCTTCAAGGGGGAAATATCCTGCATGTGCCAGACTCGCATACAGCACCGGCGCCACGTGTCCTATTGACAGCACAAGCCGGTCACGGTCGGGCCATAGAGGTTCATCCGGACGGTGGTTCATAATATTGAAATAAAGACATGCGAAAACATCGGCCAGTCCCAGACTTCCGCCGGTATGACCTGAGCCGGCTTCGGCAAGGCTTCGCAGAATATCTGCTCTCAGCAGTTTTGCTGTTTCCTTTATTTCAGTGGGTGATAATCTTGTTTGTGGCGATGCTTCCATGAAGAGCGAATCCGGGTTTAGTCTTTTTTATCTTCTTCCTTTTTATCTTCTTCTTTTTTCACCACCTCTATTGTGAAACTGCTTACCAGCGCTGCAATAGCGCCAACTGCTGCAAGGATAGGAGCGAGGGCCACTCCGACGATTCCTACGGTCAACGGTATTTCAATAAACACATGTCCGTTCTCATCTTTGATGTAGATGCGGCGCGCGTTTCCTTCATGGATAATCTGTTTTATCTTTTTAAGAAGATCTTCACCGGAGACTTTAAATTCAGTTTTTTCTTCTGCCATGATGTGTATGTTTTTGAGATAAGAATGAGAAACAATAGTCAAATTTATAAAATTTACTATTCCATTCCTACGGCTATAAAATCCGGATTGCGTAAGTCCGGTTTGTTGTATTTCAAATCCAAGCTGTCTGCAGTTGCCCTTACTGTGCCGTCAGCAAACTTAAGCACAGCATGACCTGCCGCAATATCCCATTCCATAGTAGGGCCGATTCGTGGATACATATTTGCGCTGCCTTCTGCTACTGCGCAAAGTTTCAATGAGCTGCCTTTTGTTATTTTTGAAATCTTTCCGTGCTTCAGTTTCAGATTCTCAATAAAATCAGCTGTTTCTTTATTCAGATGTGAGCGGCTGGCTACCACCGTAAACGTGGATGTGTTGCTGCATGGCAGTTTTACTGCGGTCAGAAGTAAGGCTTCAAGATTAAATTCAGCCTGCGAACGTTCAGATGCTTTCTCGACTTTGTACGAGCCATTGTCAAATCCAAAATACATCACATCAGGAACCGGTGCGTACACTACGCCAAAGACGGGCGTTTGCTCAACTATCAATGCAATATTAACGGTAAATTCTCCGTTTCCGCTTATAAATTCTTTAGTGCCGTCAAGCGGATCAACGAGCCAGAATTGCTGCCAGTGCTGACGTTCCTCATAATCAAAAATAGTACTCTCTTCACTCAGCATCGGCAAACCAAAAGGCAGCAGTCTGTCGTGAATTACCTGATGAGCGGCCATATCGGCATCGGTAACAGGTGATGAATCTGTTTTATATTTTATGGTGTACCCGGAACGAAAAAAACTGAGCGCTTTCTTTCCGGCTTCCAGTGCGGCCTGCAGTGCTGCCGAATAAAGATAGCTGTGTATTATGGTGCTGTTATTCATTCTTTAATAAATGTACCGCGAAATTTCAGGAACTGTTTTTCTCCTGAGATTATGGCGCTGTTCACGGCGATTAAGCCTTCTTCCTGAGTTTTTATTTTCATCTCAATAACCAGATGTGAATCAACCTCAGGATTTATCACGGCAAGGTATTTAATTTCATTGGCTGTTGTCATTCTCAGCTTTGAACCTATAATAGATTCCAGGGCTTCCTTAATCATTTGAGTCTGGCAAACTCCCGGCACCACAGGGTTTCCCGGAAAATGTCCGTCGTAGATTGTGTGACTTTTATTCAATTCAACGCTGACAATATTTTTATCATCAACTGATTCAATTCCCGTTATCGTAAAGAAATCATTCAGAAGCATACACTGAATTTTTAGTTGTCATTTAATAATAAACCGGTCGTCAGCAATGGGCTGATTGACTTTTTTACCGGTAAAACTTATTTCCGTAAAATCGCCGCTCAACTCGGTCATACGTATTTTTGCAACAGTATAATCCGATTTGTCGAACCACACAAAGATACTCTTAAAATAGTCTTTCATGCCTTTGGCTACCGGCTTTAGTTTTAAAAGATAAAAATGTTCGTTCTCCAGATAATTAATGTTGAAATCACTTTTTGAATTTACGATATCGCCATTGATAAGTCCTGAAAGTTTGCCGTTGATTTCAATAAAGGCAGAGTTGGAAGTCAAATCATAACTCGACGTGCGCTTTTCGTCAATTACCGATATTTTCCCGTCGTTTATAATGATGATATATTTGAACGGATCCGTGTATTCCCACCTTACCATGTTACCATTCTTAAAACTGAAATGTCCTTTGGAAATGCTTGCTTCCGTCAGGATATCCATATGCTTTTCCTGAATAAAATCGCTTTCAAGTGTTTTAAGATTTTTAGATGTCTGCGACAGTTTATTCTTGAATGCCGTTGTGTCTTTCATGGCAGTGAAAGCCGTATCCTTTGGTGGTGTATTATCTTGAAAAGCCGGATTAGCTTCGGCTTTTGCACCATGTGCCGACAGTAGAATTATTACAGAAAACAGCAGTATGCTGATGTTACGATTCATAGTTTTCATAAGCCTTGATGTTCAGAAGTGTGTCTGCTCTGGCAATTTTAAAGCCGGAATTCTTAATATTGATAATCGATTCATCCAGAAGTTTTGCAATGCCTTTCGTGGTATCGTGCAGCAAAATAACATCGCCCGGATGTAATTCTTTCATGCGTGAGGCAATTTTATCGTGGTCGCTTTTAACAGTATCGAGGGTCCGTATGCTCCAGCCAACGGAGAGAAACGGTGTTTTGCGCAGTGCTAAACGAAGATTCGGATTTGTTACGCCATAGGGCGGTCTGAACAGCAGCGGACGCAACCCTGTTGCATTAAAAGCTGCATCTGCAGCCTTCATAATATCTTTACGCATGGTCCACGGGGCATACATGTCAAACCAGTTGCCGTGCGAATACGTGTGGGTTCCCAACACATGCCCTTCGTCTATAATGCGTTTCGTAAGTTCGGGGGCAGCATCCATCTTTTTACCGATGCAGAAGAATGCCGCGGTGACACCGTGTTTGTTGAGAACGTCCAGTACCTGTGGTGTAAGCTCAGGGTCGGGGCCATCATCAAAGGTAAGTGCAACAAGCTTTTCATCGGTTTCGCCTTTGCAGTATACCTTAAAGTGAAAGTTGGAATCCACTTTCGACGACCCCCACATGATTACTATCGAATACAATCCTAAAGGCAGGGCGTACCACCATCCGCTGATGCCAATGAAAACATTAAGCAGATTCAGCGTGAGCAGCGAAAGCAGGAAAACGGTACTGGTGTTTCTGAATGTCAGCATCCCGAAAGCGTAATAACAGAATGATGCGTATTGAAATAATGATTGTAGATCAGGATATTTCTGATGTTGCCGGGTTTGTTTCCATGCACAGCAACACTGTCGGGAACGGATTGTGAACGGAGGATGCTTGCCGCAAGTGCCGGTGCAAAGGCATTTGCCGTATGATATTCGCCCGTAAGATGTTTGTAGGCCACAACAGTTTTACCTGCGAACATCCCGTTGCTGAGTTCGTCGTAGATGCGGTCGCCTTGGCGGTCGCCGTTCATTCCGAAAATACACAGGTCAATATCATCTGCCTTCATTTCTGCAGTGTCAAGTCCTGATTTTATATATTCGGTAACTCTTTTCGAGTCTGCTTTTCCCGAAAAAATATCGATGGAATTGATGCTTGCGTAAGCATTGTTGTTTTCGGTACTCAGCGTCAGGAAAACCGAACCTTCGCCTCCGATGCTTCCGCGGCCTTTATTGCTGAGAATGTTCAGATGGTTGCTGCAGCTGCTGCGATACATTCCCATACGGTGCATGATGCTCCACGATGCCTGTGTAAGTTCGTCGGTGCCTCCAACGAGAATATTAGTTCCATTGCCTTCGTTCATCATCATCATAGCATCGAGCAAAGCCGATTCAAACGAGAGTCCGCCGTGCACGTAAGCAAAGTTGTAATTGTTGCATTTCAGGATGAGCGCTACCTGCGCGGCAATGGTGTTGTGTGTTGACTGAATGAAGGGAGTAGGGGGAAGAAATTGTTCTTTGTTGGTAATAATATTATTCAGAAAATTCTCGGTGTCTTCAATACATCCCAGACCCGTTCCGGTGATGATGGCGTCGGGCATGGTGATGCCGGCTTCTTTCAGCGACATCAGCGCTGATGCTACACCCATTTTTATGACGCGGCTCATTCTTCGGATAAGAACCGGGTTTACATATTCTTTATAATCGGGTTCAATGCTGCGGAGCCATTCACCTTCCTGCGCGATGGGAGTTTCCGCAAAGAATGGCTTTACAGCCGTTTTCTGTGCTGTTATTGCTCCTATACCTGTAATGTAAGCCTTCATATAATCTTGTTGATCCGTTATACTTTTGAGAACAGCAGTGATGAATTATTACCGCCAAATCCGAATGAGTTGGAAAGAACGTTTTGTATATCCAAACCCTGTTTCAGTTCTGTTAAGGGTGTTGATTTCAGTTCTTTCATCCGAGTGTGCCAGTTCAGCAATGGCCAGGCAATTCCATGCATTATGGAAAGTACCGAAAATACGGCTTCTACGCCGCCAGCGGCACCCAGTGTATGTCCGGTATAGGGTTTTGTACTGCTGTATAAAGGAACATTTTCGCCAAAGAGGCGTTCTATGGCAATGCCTTCCGACAGGTCGTTGTTAGAAGTGCCCGTTCCGTGAACATTGATATAGCTGATATCGGAAAGTTCGCGTCCGCTCATAGCAATAGCGCCACTCATGGCCAGAAAGGCGCCTGTGCCTTCGGGCGAAGATGCTGTTTGATGAAATGCATCGTTGGCATTGGCATAGCCGGTAAGCTCACACAGTACTTTCTTTCCGCTTTTTTCAATCATCTTTTCCGATTCAAGCACAATGAAGCCTGCGCCTTCGCCCAGATTCAGCCCGAGTCTGTTTTCGTCGAAGGGCTTGCAGTGTTCGCGGTCGAGTATCATCAGTGTATTAAATCCGTTGAGTGTGAAGCGTGTCAGTGAATCCGTACCTCCGGCTATCACGCAGTCGGCCAGTCCGTTTTTAATCAGGCGTGCACCCAGCATTATCGAGTTCGCTGAAGATGAACATGCTGTACTGATGGTGCTTACCATGTGCTGTGCACCAATAAAAGCGGCTATCTGCTCAGTGCTGCTTCCGCAATCGTGTGATGCCACATCGCACAATCTGCCTTTTGAGCGGTCGGTAAAAAAGGTGTCGTAAAACAATTCGCTGCGGTCCATTCCGCCAACAGATGTTGCCGATAACAGTGCTGTTCGCTGTGCTTTCGGGTCAAGTCCGGCGCTTTGCAGCGCTTCGCGTGCGGCAAGCATGCCGAGCAGTCCGGTGCGTGTGTATGTTCCCCTGTTTTTCAGTCCGCAGGCGGCAAGCAATTCATCATTCGAATATTTTACTTCGGCTACGGGTATCACATCGCGGTACGATGTTTCCATACGCGTAATCTTACCCACACCCGAACGTCTGTTCATCAGTGAATCCAATGCCCCAGGTGTGTTATTCCCAATTGCGGAAACGATACCGCTGCCTGTCACAAAAACCCTTTGCGCCATTCGATATACATATTATTATTGTACGAAAGTACTATTTTTTTGCAAACAGAAATGGCCCACCTGTGCTTGATTATGCACTGTGAGCCATTTGTTATTGCAGAAATAATGTGTTCTATTTCTTTATTTTCAGACTTGTTGCCCAATCGGTAACCAGTTTTATATCCTGAGCATTGGGAATTGCTTCGGGATGGCTGGTTTTGTAAGAGCCCGGAGGCATGCTGCCTTTGGTAATAGCTTTGCATACAGCGGCCGATTTTTTAGCCTGTTTTTTGGCATTGTAGGTGTCCCATTTGGGGAAGTTTACCATACCTGCTGCCATGCCGTTTCCTCCGTCTGAATGGCATGCAATGCATGATTTTTCAAATACTTTGTAAACGTCGGCAGGAATACTTGTGCTGGCGGTAAGTTTAGATTTTGCTCCGTTCACTGCTTTTGCGGGTGCTAAAACAAATGAGGAGGCAACGATTGCCACAGCAAGAACAGACAACATTAACATCACTTTTTTCATACGGTCTTGTTTTTTGAGGTTATGGTTTAAATTTTATATTCGATTTGTAAAGATAGCTTAAAACGAACTTCATTACAAAAATAGTTTATTAATATTTGCAAATCCGATACGAATATAGCCATGAATTCTGTTATAATTTTGAAGATATTTTTATTCAGAATACCTGGGTAATTCAGTACTTATTTTCACTTCTGCTGCCGGGTCCTGATTGAGCATAAAGCGGAGCAGGTCGTACAGTTCGCGGCATTTTTCGCGAAGCTGGACCGGACGTTCAAAGAAATTTTCTACGCTTACTGCGAAGAACTCCATTTTATTTTTAAAGGCATAATCTCTGAACAAACCTGTTTCACGGACTTTTGTGGAAAGGTGGTCGGCCGACAGCAGCAGGCTTAATTGCCCATAACCGTCGCGGGCGCAAGGGTCGCCGATGTCGGTATTGGAGCACATCATTAACAGGGCATGCGAGTATTCATGAAAGCCGAGGTTGATGCCGTTATCGAATTCTTCGAGCGATTCAACAAAATTGTCCCATGAAAATACAATGATTCCGTGTTCGCTGGCTTCGCCTTTATTATAGGTTTTAGAGAGTTTTGAATAATAGATTTCCGGATAAACAATGATTTTACGGAAGTGGTCAAGCATATAGTCGTCGAGTCCGAAAGTGAGTTTAATGGCGGCAGCGCTAATCAGAACCTTCATTTCGGTTGTCGGTTCCAGGTCCTGCCGCCCTTCAAAATCCTTATGTCTTATAAAGTGAGCCACTCTTTTGCAGAAGCGGGGCTGCAGCCAGAGCGGCAATTCATTGTAATATCTGAATCGTTTCCTGAGAATATCTTCTTCCTCAACCGTAAGGTAGTTTCCCGGTCTGACCACCGGAAGTGGGCGCAGGCGGTGATGGGAAAGATCGAGCTTATAATAGAAGGGGTATTCATCAGGACTCATATTCCCCATTTCTTCCTTTTTGGGTTCAAGCATTCCTAATTTCCATTGAATAAAGAAAATCAGCAACACGAAGTGGATTACAATAGCGAAAACGGCAAATATCATAGTATAATTTTTTTAATTCTCTTAGCTGTTTCGGCTGGTGCCTGGTATATGATTCAATGGTTTTCCGTCATACCAAAGATATGCATTGACGATATAATATCAAAGCGAAATTTTGTATTGTCCGATTCCGTACCTTTGCGGTGCAACAGTTCGTTCCATCGCTCCGCCTTGTGCGGGGAGGAAAGTCCGGGCAACACAGGGCGCCATACTTCCTAACGGGAAGGCTTCTATCCGGGAACGGATGGAAGACAGCGAGTGCCACAGAAAAATACCGTCATGACACTTGTGCCATGATAAGGGTGAAAACGTGAGGTAAGAGCTCACGCAGCCGGTTCGAGAGTTCCGGCCGGGGCAAACCTTATGGGTTGAAAGACCAAATATACCGGGGTAAGAGGGCTGCCCGCCCAATCCCGGGGGGTAGGTCGTTAGATCGTTGCGGCAACGCAGCGGGCAGATAAATGATGGAAACAGTATGAAGCGGCGCAAGCCATTGCATGCGATGACAGAACCCGGCTTACAGAACTGTTGCTTTTTTTTCTTTTCTTCGCCAGAGGCAGATTGGCATTGTTGAGTTGTTGAATTTTCAAATTGTCAAATTGTTGAATTGTTCAATTGTCATTGATTGAATCATTGGTTTTTGCGGCGCAGGTTAGGACTGTTGCTTCTAGAAATATTATCCGTGCGCCGCCGATAATCAAACGCTTATTCATTCTACCAACA
>JBAXND010000033.1 GCA_037133915.1 Bacteroidota bacterium | reverse complement strand
ACCCCTGTTACCAGGATGAAAACCTGGCGTCCTAACCCCTAGACGAACGGACCAAAATGCTTTTTCCCTTAAAATTGGGAGTGCAAAAATAGGAATAATTTTTTATCCGGCAAATTTTCCTGAAAAAAAATTCGGTACGTTCGTAACGCAGCTGTTGTAATATACGTTAATAAACATTAATTATCGTTACATAGTTTCATCCGGATCGGCCTGAAAGCGAAAGCCCAAACGCTTGCCGGTGCGCAAATTCACATTGGATGTATATTCCTGCATCTCGCTCACCGACACCTCTTTAACGGCATCGTAGGGTGGCAGGAGCAAATCGAAATCAACACAATAAATTACCGATGTCTCCAGTATTTTACGTATAATATTTTTATCAATAATTTGTTCGGTAAAACTATTGTTCAGGAATTCTACCTGACGCTTTCCTTCCACAATAAACCGAAATTCTTTATTTACGAAAATACGTGCCACCAGATAGCCAACATCATTCTGCCGGTTGTATTTAAAGGAGTCGGCCAGAAAATTATACACATATATTATCCCGCAATACGACCTCATAACGTCCTTTTTCACGTAAGAACTTTTCATGATAGTATGGTCAATCGGGAATTCAAAAATATTGGTGTGCATCATGAAAACCAGCATGTCGGCAGCTACCTTCAGGTCGGCCTCAAACTCACCCTTGTCTCTGAAATCAACAGTAATTTTCGGATGGGTTTTGGATATTTCGCGGTTGGTCTCCATGGCAAATTCTTTTGCCACTTCTTTCAGGTCGTTGAAGACTTTGCGGGTATTATCAAAAATCTGCAGCTTCACCGCCGATTTGCTCTTCAGCCTTTCGATAACTTCATTACTTTTTGCCATGGCTTTGGTTGTTTACTGATACAAATGTAAAATTGTTTTCGATTCAGTTTACGGCATGCAATAATTTGACCATTTTGACCTGTGAAAAAATATTCAACGGAATGAATGAGCCTTCTCTACTTATGATTCGCTATAGGCGGGTTCCTCCTTCGCCTCACCTTTTAACTCGACACAGACCTTTCGGCGTTTCGACAGGCTCAACGACCGAATCTCAACAACCGACAT
Source organism: Bacteroidota bacterium (assembly GCA_037133915.1). Classification (NCBI taxonomy): domain Bacteria; kingdom Pseudomonadati; phylum Bacteroidota; species Bacteroidota bacterium. The sequence goes on along the minus strand of JBAXND010000033.1, from coordinate 46,504 downwards.
TTTCACTTTGTGACTTACCGCCTAATCGAAGCGAATCGCTTTCAAAGGTGTGATGCGGGTGATGATGTATGACGGAATGATGAGAATAATCAGACACACCACAATGGTACCTGAATTTATAAGCACAATATTGACCAGGCTTAGATTTATCGGGACCTGTGAAACATAATAAGAGGCGGCATCGAGTTTCAAAACGCCCGTGTATAGCTGCAAAAAGCACAAACCAAGAGCAATTACGTTGCCCCAGAACAATCCGCGGACTACCAGCCATGCCGCATTGTACAGAAATATTTTCCGTACACTCCAGTTGCGCAGGCCAAGCGCCTTTAAAATCCCGATCATGGTGGTTTTTTCAATAATCAGAATGAGCAGTGCGCTGATCATATTCACGACAGCCACAAACGCCATCATGATAAGTATAATGGCAACATTTACATCCTGAAAACCGAGCCAGTCAAATATCTGCGGATAAAGCTGTTTAATACTTTTTGAATCGAGGTCATAGCCTATGGAAGCATATACATCAGCGGCAATGCGGTCGAGATCATCAAAATCATTGATAAGTACTTCGAACCCTCCGACCTGAGTGCTGTCCCATTGATTGAGCCGCTGAATGTGTTTGATATCGCCAATTACAAAAAGCTTATCAAATTCCTCCAGACCTGTTTCATAAATTCCATGAATCTTGAACTTGCGAACGCTTGGTCCTGACTGCCCTTCATTGATAAAGTACATTATCAGAGAGCTGTCAACGCCCAGCCTCAACTGCCCGGCGAGTATTTTTGAAATCAGCACTTCGTTGGTTTTGCCTGTATCACTGATATTCAAAGCGCTGCCACTTATTATTTTATTTTTGAAAAACGACCAGTCGTAGTCGCTGCCAACGCCTTTGAGCACCACGCCCTGGATCTCGTCGCTGGTTCGAATAATGCCTGCTTTGGTTGCATACACCTGAATATGCCGTATGCCCGGCTGCTTGTCGAGCGCCGGATAAAAGGTCTGGATTTTGCTGACAGGAGTTGATTCCAGTGAATTGTTTGAATCAAAATTACTGATCTGAATGTGGGCACCGAAACCTATCACTTTATCGCGAATTTCCTTCTGAAAACCTGTAACAATGGCAACGGAAATAATCATCACCGCAATGCCCAGAGCAATGCTGATAACGGCTATCCTGACAATAGGCTTTGAGAAATTTGCCTTGTTGCCCGATACTATATGGCTGGCTATGAAAAATTCCAGGTTCAATTGCTCATTTTTTTATTACTTTGCGAAGGTATTAAATATATTTTTCCAATTCCTAATAAAGCTGATGAACTCAAATCCTATAAAGAAATCGCTGGCAGCTCTTGCATCTATAATTCTGATTGCCTTCTGCGCCTCAGGACAGAGTGTATTGCAACTAACGTTCAAGGATATTGGTCCGCAGGATATCATGACCGGAGCACAGCGAACCACGCTTTATTATCCTTGGCTTCAAGACAAGAAAATAGCTGTTGTTGCTAACCAGACCTCAATGATTGGCAATGTTCATCTGGTTGACAGCCTTGTGAACGCCCGGTTTGATGTGGTAAAAGTATTCTGCCCGGAGCATGGTTTCAGGGGAGATGCCGAAGCAGGCGAAAAAGTGCTGAGCTATACGGATACCAAAACAGGTCTGCCCGTTGTTTCCCTTTACGGAAGCAAAAAAAAGCCTTCGGCCGACGACCTCAAAGGCATTGATGTGGTGGTTTTCGATATTCAGGATGTGGGGGTGCGATTCTATACATATATTTCAACGATGTCGTACGTGATGGAAGCCTGCGCCGAAAATAACATTCAGTTCATTGTACTCGACCGGCCCAATCCTAACGGTCATTACGTTGACGGACCGGTGCTTGAAAAAGAATTTTCTTCCTTTATCGGACTGCATTGCGTTCCACTCGTACACGGCATGACCGTTGCCGAATATGCATGCATGGTAAACGGCGAAGGCTGGCTCAAAGGCGGCATCAAATGTGATCTTAAGTACGTGCCCGTTTACAACTATAATCACACGCTTTTTTATCAGCTCCCGATAAAACCATCGCCCAATCTGCCCAATATGGAAGCGGTGTACCTCTACCCTACCCTCGGACTTTTTGAAGGCACTTTTATAAGTGTTGGACGCGGCACCGATAAACCATTTCAGGTAATCGGACATCCGGATTTGCCGAAAACCGATTTTTCGTTTACGCCTAAAAGTATTCCGGGAATGGCGCTGCATCCGCCCTTCGAAGGCAAAGAATGCAACGGTTATGACCTGGGAAATTTTGCTGATGAGTATATTAAAAACACAGGCAAAATTTATTTGTACTGGATTAAAGAACTGTACCGCTCACTGGGAAGCAATGCTGATTTCTTTAATTCGGGATTTGACCGCGTTGCAGGAAACTCTAAGCTGAAATACCAGATTATTATGGATGTGAGCGAAGATGATATCCGCGCAAGCTGGCAACAGGGTATTTCGGATTTCAAAAAAATCAGAAAAAAATATTTACTGTATACGGATTTTGAGTAATGCCTATTCAGAATGACGAAAAACAAAAAATCAAGCAGGACGGCCTTTGTATCAGCGAAACCACCTGCACCGCCTGAAAAAAAACGATGGCGCCCCAACGCTTATCAATTGCAATTATTAATACTGCTTGCGCTGAGCGCACTGCTTTATTTAAATACCATACCGGGCGATTATGCGCTTGACGACGGGCTGTTTATTACTGACAATGCGGTTACCAAAAATGGTATTTCAGGAATAAAAGACATCATTACCAAAGACGCCTTCTACGGAGTGTTTGGCGACAGCGCCAAAGACCTGCTTCCTGGAGGCCGCTACAGACCGCTCTCACAGGTGATGTTCGCACTGGAATACGAAGCCTTCGGATTAAATCCGCATATCGGGCATTTCATCAATATTCTGTTCTACGTGTTACTTATCTTCATCGTTTTTAAAACGCTGAGACTGCTTTTCCGCGATGATGGTGAAAAACCCTGGTACTTAAGTATTCCGTTTCTCGCAACGGTACTGTTCGCGGCACATCCGTTGCATACAGAAGTAGTGGCAAACATCAAAGGCCGCGATGAACTGCTGAGCATGGGCGGCGCTATGACAGCGCTGTTCATGAGTTTGAAATACACTGAATTAAAAAAATGGAAGTACCTGCTGTTTTCATTTATGGCCTTTTTCATTGCCATGATATCAAAGGAAAACAGCGTAACATTTATCGCCGTCATACCTCTCACACTTTTTGTTTTTACGAAGAGCAAACTCAAAGATTATGTGTTTACGACAGCGCCGCTGCTTCTGGGGTTCATATTTTATTTTCTTCTCAGATACAATGCGCTTGGCTTCATTACCAATAATGTGCAGGACACCGAATTGCTGAACAATCCGTTCATCGGCGTTGATTTCGCACATAAACTTGCCACCTTATTTTATACCTGGGGCAAGTACATTATGCTAATCGTATTCCCGCATCCGCTCACACACGATTATTATCCGTTTCAAATTCCCATCATCGGATTCGGAGATATCCGCGCTATTCTGCCCTTAATTACCTACATGGTTCTGGGTGGCTACGCTCTTTTCATGATTTTTAAAAAAGCTGTTCCTGCTTACGGAATTTTGTTTTTTCTGTTCACCTTCTCCATCTCATCAAATCTGGTATTCAACATTGGAACGTTCATGAATGAACGCTTCATGTTCGCGCCATTGCTGGGATTCACGATTATTGCGGCATGGTTTATCAGTATAAAACTTCCGACTTTCATCAAGAAAAAAGACACTTACACCACCCTTGTCAAAGCAATTCTGATTATTATATTGCTTGGCTATTCCGTGAAAACGTTTACACGAAATTTTGCATGGAAGGACACGCTGACGCTTTACACCACCGACGTAAAAACGTCTGTAAACAGCGCCAAATGCAATGTTGCAGCAGGTGAAATGATTATTAAAAGTATTGATGAGAAGGCTCCTGCCGATGTAAAAAAACAGAAGTACAACGAAGCAATGGCCTACCTCGATAAAGGGCTGAAGATGTATCCGCAGTTTAAATCGGGATGGGTGTATATGGGATATGCGCAGCGTGCCATGAACGATTATAAAAGCAGCCGCGAATCGTTTGAAAAAGTACTGAAACTTATGCCTACCGATGCCGATGCCATCAAGGCGCTTGATTTTGATTCACACGAGTGTTTTAAAAATGGTAATACCAAACAGGCAATTTTAAACGTCGAAACACTGATAAAATATGTTCCGGATAATCTCCAGTACTATTATCTGAAAGCCGAGATTTATGAAAACCTGGCAATGCCCGATAGTTGTGTCAGCATATTGAACCATATCCTTGTTATAAATCCCAAGTACGATAAGGCATTGAACAAGTTAGGCGAAATTTATGGCCGCGATTATAATGACCTTGCAAAATCAATGGAATATCTCAATAAAGCCTACGCTGTCAACCCACAAAATCCGGATGTTCTGAAAAATCTGGGGACGGCATCGGGCTTGAAAGGCAAGTATGATGAAGCGTTGAAATACCTGCTGGAAGCGGAAAAAGGATTGTCCGACAGCAAAGAAGTACTGAGTAAGATAGCTATTTCGTACCAAAACCTGGGCGATACGAAAAAAGCATCGGAATACATTCAAAAAGCAAACAACGCCAAGGGAAAGTAAGTGTTTTGTATATTTGTGCCATGATAGGGCAGCAGATACTGAATTACCGGATTGAAAAACTTATCGGCGAAGGCGGAATGGGAAACGTGTATCTCGCCGTTCACACGCATATTGGCCGTAAAGTGGCCATCAAAGCATTGAATCCAACGCTTGCACGAAATCCCGAAATCAGGGAGCGCTTTAAGAACGAGGCTTCCATGCTTTCGCAACTGCATCATCCCGGCATCGTTTCATTGTACGATTATGTTGAACTCGACAGCGGTGTATTTCTCGTAATGGAACTCGCCGAAGGCAAACCCATCGACGAATACATTCAAACCGTTACCGGTCCCATTCCCGAAGAAAAAGCCATTCCGCTGTTCGCGCAGATACTCGATGGTGTGGCGTATGCACATCACCGTAACGTGGTGCACCGCGATATCAAACCATCGAATATCATCATCACACCTGAAGGAAAAGCAAAAATACTTGACTTCGGCATCGCAAAAATCATCAGCGAATCGAGTCATAAACTTACCAAAACAGGCACCAAGCTCGGAACTGTGTTGTACATGAGCCCGGAGCAGGTGAAAGGACAGGAAGTGGACAAGCGCAGCGATATTTATTCACTCGGCATCACGCTATTTCAGATGCTCACAGGCAAATGTCCTTTCGACGAGAATCAGAGCGAATACGAAGTTTATAAAAAAATTGTTGAAGAACCGCTTCCTGAAGCCCGGAATTATTATCCCGGCGTTACCGACCGTATGCAGCAGATACTCGTAAAAGCGACGGCAAAAGATGTGAACGACCGCTTCCAGACCTGCGAAGAATTTCGTGAAGCCGTGATGGGTAAACAAACTCCGGTGAATAAACCTGCGCAGAGCACCGTACAAACCCAAATCAAAACAAAGAACCTAAAACCTGCCAAGACAAAAAGAAAATCGGGCGCCCTGCTGTTCTGGAATATTTTTATGGCGGCACTGTTATCGCTCGCAGTAGTGATTGCAATTATTCAGCTTGCATCGGGCGGTAAAGAGATGTATGTTCTGTCGCACGCGCTGTGGCTGCGATCAACACAAAACAATACGAGCAACGAGAATCTTGTTCAAAAATGCACCTTCGGCGAAAAAGTGGTGATTCTCGAAGACACAAAATATACAGATGACAAAGGTCAGAAATGGGTGAAGATAAAAACCGCAAACGGTAAAGAAGGTTACGTTGCGGTAAATTATTTGGGTACGCTTGAAGAATATGATCAGATATCATCCATCTTCGACGATGATGCACAAAAGCAAACGCCCGTGCTTTATAAAAAAGCAGTGCGCGAATATCTGGACTCCCATCGTTTTTTTGATAAAACAGGCAGTCCCGAATGGAAGGTATATCCGGAATCAAACGGATCGGAATACAACACATACTGCTCAGCCGATTTCAACAGCGACAGCATCAGCGATTATGCCTGCCTGTTGGAAAATACCGGAAGAAACAACTACCGTCTGTTAGCTTACATCAGCACCGACAACAACTACACCATCCTGAAAATGGACGAAGCATTTTCATCACCTGTTTTGATAAAATTCATCAGTAAAGGAACAAAGTTATTTACGGGAAAGTACACGGTTGACTACCGTTACGGCTTGTTCGGAGGTGTTACAGAAGTCAAAAAGAAAGTGTATGATGTTCTCGAAAACGACGGCATTATGCTCTGGTACAAAGATACAGGGTACAAATACCTTTACACCTTCGATATCCGTAACGAAAGTTTCAACAAACCCATCGACTGCACCCAATGATAAGCATCGCCATAGGTCGTAATTCCGATAATGATGTGGTCATCCATGATACGCACGTATCGGGCTATCATGTAAGGATTACGCTCGACGACAGTGGCAGATATTTCCTGCAGGATCTGGGTTCGAGCAACGGAAGCTATGTAAATGGTAAAAGGATTACGCAGGCCTACCTTCAGTCAAATGATATTGTAAAACTTGCAGATACCATCATTCCCTGGCAGGAATATTTTTCGGCAGGTCACAGCAGTGGTGTTTCGGGAAGCATCATCAGGCAGCTTACCATTGGCCGTTCGCAGGAAAATAATATTGTACTGAATTACGAAACTGTTTCGGGCAAACACGCCGTGCTTCATCTCACCGATAGTAACGAAGTATTGATTGAAGACCTCGGCTCTACAAACGGTACTTATGTAAACGATGTTCGGGTGAACACGGCCATGCTTCATCCGGGCGACAGGCTCCGGCTGGCAAACACTAGCCTGAACTGGATGGAATATTTATCGCCCGTACAAACATCAGCGAATAAAAAGCGTAAGGTCAACGGATGGTTTATCGCAACTATTGTTATTGCGGGCGTTGTATTGCTTTCCATTACGGGATGGGGCATTGCAAGTCTTGTAAATTCAACTTCCCAAGAAACGGATCAGGAGCAACTCACGGATACAATGCCGTCGCAACCATCGTCATTTACCGAGATGGTAAAATACATTGAAAAGGCGGTATTCAAGGTAGAAACAATGGATAAGCGCGGAAACGCGATTGCATTTGGAACCGGATTTTTTGTATCGTCGGCAGGCATTGGCGTAACCAACAGTCATGTGCTGAAAGGCGGAACCAAATGGGCAATCAAGACAGTTGATAACCGCGAAATTGCCATTACCGATGTGATGGAAAATAATACGACCTACGATTACGCAATCTTTAAAGCTGGCAACGGAGGCGAACAATTTAATTTCCTGAAAATAGCTCAGGCAAAACCCGACAAGGGAGAACGAATCATCGTACTCGGCAATCCTCAGGGCATTGAAAGTGTATTATCGGAAGGCAACGTATCAGGATTTACAGGCGGAACGGAGAATGATCTGGTGCAGGGCCAGTTTGGACAAGGCAGTTCATGGATTATGATTAATGTGGCCATCTCGCACGGCAACAGCGGCAGTCCGGTAATGAACTACCGCGGCGAAGTAATAGGTATTGCCACCCTCACCTTCGAAGAAGCCGACTGCAAACAATGTAATTTTGCCGTGAACATTGATATGCTCCGGGATAAGCTCAACAAATACGTGGTGGAATAATTGTGATTGAGAAAGGCAGGCAGCCGAAGGCTTTTGTCTTATGTCTTTTGTCTAACCTCTTTTATCTATATCAGAACATCGGGCAGGGAATACGTCTTCTGCCTTTTTTCTTGTCCTAAGATTGCAAATTACTTTTCTTAACAGTAAATAAACTGAATTTCCATCATCAGAAAAATTAACTATTATTTCCAATTTTAGTATTAATATTAAATAAAGTACTTATACTAATTTGCTATTTATTAACTTTTTACATATTTTGGCACTAATTTATTTTTTGTTAATTTTTTCATTTACAACAATACTTGACTTAATTTTGTGTTTGAGTAAAGGTTATATTCCTGTTACCTGAAAAACGGGAACAAATTAATACAAATAATAAAATGAATACAAAATTGAGTTTAAGCAAACTGAGCCAAGATGCCATCTGCAAAGAAGCACAAAGTGAAGTTAAAGGGGCGGCGGCTAACGCCAACTGCTGGAATGCATGGGTAGCCAAAGGAAAAACCGGCGGTTACGCAAACGAGCAATATTTGAATAGCAATAATGGCTATGACGTAAATGCGGCAATGACAAACATAATAAATGGTTGGTATTAGAAGCTTATATTCATAGCGAGAATTAGTTGGCAATTGTGCAGAATTATGTGCAGAGTTGCCAACTAAATGTGTATTCAAAGCTAGAGTTTATGGACAGAAAAAAACGACTAATTAGCATTACTGTTATTCTTTTACTATTTCTCTTTCCTAAATTAAAATATTTCGGATTAGTGCTGCCAAATATTTTGATTTGTGCATTAATAGAAATTGCATTGTTACTAATAGCAATGCCAATAATAAGTAAGGGAAGCTTCACTCTTTTTGGATTTAGAGGATTCAGACTTAAGCTGCTAATTTATCCAACTATTGTACTATTTCTATTTGCTTTTAGCCTAAATTATCTTGACATATATATACTTCAAATTCCCAAGGGTAGTGCGCAAATTAATATCACATCCAAAAGCTTGCGTTATCTGTATGCTATTGTAATAGGACCTATTTTAGAGGAATTGGTGTTCAGAGGAATACTACAAACCTCTATCGACTATCTACAGCAAAAGAATATACTTAAAATTCGGAATTTCAAAATTTCCTTGTCTGTATTTATAACAGCTTTAGCATTTTCACTTATGCATTTTTCAAATTTACTCGTAGGCGCAAGTTTATATTTAACCACCTATATTGTAATTAGTGCGTTTATTGTCGGCTTAGTATTATCGTACTACAGAGAAAGAACACAAAGTCTATTTCCACCAATAATTCTGCATATTTTATATAATCTTTTAGTAATAATTTTTACAATTGTTTTAATTAAAATCCGCTATGGCATTTTCATTTTATGAAGGAATGGAATTGGATAACGCTATTTGTAAAATATTTTCGCATTATTAAGTTTTGTACTATCCTAAGCTAATATTGTGTGCAACCAACAATAATCAAATCGTCTTTCAGTAACAATTACTACTTATTTTCTCCTGCCAAAAAAGAATTTCTATTTCTACATCCAATTCTGAAATTACTTATTTCCGAATATCAAAGGGGCACTGATATTAATATGCTAATAGTGGCAAATAGTGCAATTATATCAGCAAATACAGAGAATTTCACTAATGAAGAAATTCAACGTTATTTTGAAAAATTCAATCTGCTAAAACAGCAAGGATATCTAGACCCGACCACAAGTACAAGCCACCTAAGCGGTAGATTAAACGGCGAACTTGTAAAGGAAACTCTAGCTAATACGCTTAGTATAATCTTAGAAGTAACAGAAAAATGCAATCTAAATTGCAGTTATTGCAGTTATGGCAAACATTATAATCATTTTACACCTAGAGAGAATCAACAACTTGACATAAAAAAAACGACAACATTTCTAGACTACATTTTTCAATTAAAAAAAACTTCGCTAAACCGTAGTCTTGCACAGCCCTTGCAAATAGGATTTTATGGCGGCGAGCCTTTATTAAACATTCCATTGATCAAAGGCGTGACACAATACTTAAGAAAAAGAAAAGACATCCCACGCACAATACTTACAATGACGACTAATGCCACATTGCTTGATAAATACATGGGCTTTATTGTGGAAAATAATATTCATTTCAATATTAGTTTGGACGGCAGTCTCGATAATAACAGTTACAGGGTATTCTTTAATGGGAAGCCATCTTACAATAAGGTGTTTCAGAACATTAAGCTATTTCAAAAAACGCACCCTAAATATTTTGAGAAACATGTTGGTTTTTTATCCGTACTTCATGACAGAAACTCCATTAAGGAAATAAACACTTTTTTAAAATCCGAATTCAATAAAATCGCAAATATTAGTGAAGTGAGTCCGGTTGGCGTGGCCTCTGAAATGCGAGGAGAATTCAGTAAAATGTTCCGGAACCTTTACGAAGACCTATTCCAACAAGAAAATTACGCTATTGATGATAAGAACAAACAGCTGCTATTCGCAGACAGAACAATTGTAACAAAAATGTTGCATCAGCATTGTTGCCATGTGTATCAAAATTACAGAGAACTACTATTCGGAAATACACAGATTCCTTTACAAATTCCAACAGGGACTTGCTTACCTTTCTATTATAAAGTTTTTCTCACCTCTTCTGGTAACATTTTACCCTGCGAAAAAATTGGCCATCAGTTCGCTCTTGGTAATATTGACGGTAATAATATAGTGAATATTGATTGTGAGAATATTGCCGTGAAATATAATAAACTCTATGACAAACTTGAAGAACAGTGCGGCATTTGTCACAACGCAACTCTCTGCAGTCAATGCATTTTTAATATCAAAGACATTGACGAACATACTCCAACTTGTAATGGCTGCCTCTCAGAGCAGGAGTTTTCAAAGTATTTGGCCACACAAGTCGGCTATCTCGAAAAATATCAATCACAATATTCATTTATCATGAAGAATATTATTGGAAAATGAACGATAAGTTTTGGTTATATATTGAACCGTATGTTGAAATAATCGTGCATAAAAATAGCACTCTGCTTTATAACACATTAAACGGAAAACATCTGGAGTATCAGGACTCTCCAGAGATTATTTCACTGGTGAAAAATATTTTGACACCAAAGAACAACAGAATAATCTCGATCACTAACACTGACTATACTGGTAAAATTATTTGTGATTTCGTAAAAGACCTGCAGCAAATCCACGCCGGAGATATTATAAACAAAAATTTGACATTAAAAAAACCTTTTCAATTTACTCCAATAATCAATCTGCAAAGTGATGTAAAACGCTTTAAAAAAGAAAGAGAATGGATTGGTAATGACATTTTAAATAACCTTTTTGAGCTGACTATATTTGTAAACAGTAAACTTGCCGATTCGCCTTATCAAAATGAAAAGGCCTTTAAACAAATAATGTTTCCATACAGTGGTATTGAATATCAAGAACTCAGTTTCAATTCAATTCTTGCAATCAGCAAAAGCCTATCCACCAGCTCACCATGTACGATAAAAATATCAGGAGGCAACCTTTGTGCACACACCGAAATCAACAATATTATACTTCTGTTCAATTCAGTAAAAAGAAAAGTAAAATACATTTTTAATAGTTCAGAATTCATCGAAAATCTTGAGATACTAAATAAAATCAATCCTACTAATTCATCAATTACCGTCAACACTTTCATTCGTGGCACAGAAGAAGAATTCCTTGAAAAAATATTTACAATCCGGGATTATCCAATACCAGTAACATTCTCATCAATTATAGAAGATGATTCCGACATGGAAAAAATCGCATCTTCAATTCCAGACGATTATCCGAATCCTCATTTTCTAGCACCATATTATAACGGGACAAACATTGCATTTTTCAAATCCAATGTTTTCACCAAAATCGAAGAAATTTTTATTGAAAAGCAATCTCAGTTTAAAATTCAGCAAAAGAAAAAAATAAATACCAACTTATTTGGAAAATTGCACATTCTTCCAAATAAGGATGTCTATTCTGGGGTAAATGAAAAGTCGATCGGTAATATTGGCACTAGTTCATTAAAAGAGCTAATATATTTTGAAATGGCTAGGGGTAAGAGCTGGTTAAAAACTAGAACTAGCGTTATACCATGCAAATATTGTAATTACCAATTTTTGTGTCCTTCCATTTCAAATTATGAATACGCCTTAGGCCAATTTGATTTATGCAATATTCAAGAACATAACATGCGTGAGAAAACACATACTCACAATAATTGACACACAAAATCCTCATTGAAACCTCAGAACATCGGGCAGGGAATACGTCTTCTGCCTTTTTTCTTGTCGCGCTTTTTGCCTTTAAGCTGCGACTGGTCGAGCTGGTAGGAGATATTTATTTCATGTGAGCCAAGCGTGGCGGGCGATAAACGTGACAAGGTAGCATCATAGCTATAAGAACCGTAGAAGCGGCTCTTGCGCCCCAGTTTCATTCCAAGAACAACGGCCATAGCATCGCTGTTGTTGAATGAACGATACCACACACCTACAAAAAGAACACGCCACAACGCATTCACACCACACTGAAATGTTTGCATGCTTGCCTGTTTCTCATAAATAAACGCGGGAGCAACAATAAAATCTTCATCTTTCTTTATAGGGAAATTGAAGTTGATATGTGCCACATATTTTTTAGGAAGGTGCATTTCCTTTCCCAGAAATGAATAATCAGGCTCGGTGATATGATGAATGGCAAAACCCGCACGCACATTCCAGTTATTCCTGTAGGTTTTTCCAAAAGGCGCATTCTGATAATCGAACACCATTCCGAAACCGAAATCGGGAAGTATTTTGCCGGCATCGCTGCCGCTGTTGAAGCTGCTGGGCCTAACCACACCGTTCACCGCATCCAACTGATCACTGTAAACAAACTTATCCCAGTTCACGGATTTATAGGTCATGGAGAGCAGAAATCCTGCCTGAAAATTAAAATAGTGGGGCTTGTTTCCATATCCTGCGGCCCAGAGATTCATGGGGCGAATAGAAATAGGAATGCCCACAGACAAGGTTTTCAGCGAGCCTTCGCCTTCAATATCCTGAATAACATTAAGACCAACACCGCCTAATCCCCGAATGCCGGAGATATCAAGGTCGGCACTGAATTTACTGGTACTGAATTTCCCCGGCAGATTCGGCCATTGCTCACGGTGAGTGAGGCTCAGCTCCAGCCCGTTTGATAATCCTGCAAAAGCGGGATTAAAATAAAGCTTATTGAAATAGAACTGCGTAAAACTGGGATCCTGTGCAAACCCGGACAAACCGGACAGCACACAGAACAAAATCATTATGATCCCTGTTTTTCTCATGCTATCTGATGATTGTTATTGTTCCGTATTTTTTCGGTTTCTCGTCGCCGATAGCCATTCCTCTCCAAACTGAACCATCAACAAATGTTCCGGAGGCAGTCCAGACATAAGCATCCATGGGCAACACCTTACCCTGCGAAGTACCATCCCACGCGTCAATCGGGCGTCCTTCCGAATCAAGTGCACTTGTTTCCCAAACTATATTTCCCCAGGTGTCATAAACCTGCAACAGGAATGTCTTCAAACCTATGCCCACGGGTTTGAATACGCGCACAAGCTCGTTGTCATTATCCGGACTGAAAGCATTGGGAATAAACAAACCGTGAAATTCTTCGGGCGTAACCTGCTGTATGATCGTATCCGGACAATTAAACTCATTATTCGCGATAAGCATGACTTCAAATGAACCGTTCGTAGTATATCTGTGAATCGTATCCACACCTGTGTAATTACTGCCATCACCAAAATCCCAGAAGTAAATCGTGGCAATAGATGAGGTGTTGATGAACTCGATCGTTCCGTCGTTCATCACGCCGGTATTTAAATTTTGGTACGTAAATCCTGCAGTAGCATGAGGATATACCGAAATAGTATCCTGCAAGTATATACTGGAAGTACATCCTCCGTTTCCGAAGACTGTTAATGTAACAGAATACGAGCCGGGATTCTGGTAGGTATGCGTCGGATCAGGAAGATTGGATGTGCCGTTATCACCGAATAGCCAGCTGTACGCAATGCTGTCGATGGTTGTGTTGAAATTAACAGTAAGCGGTTCGCATCCTGATGTGGGTGTAATAGAAAGACTGTTTTCAAGTGAAGGATACACGCGGAATTTATGTGCCGAGGTATCAGAACATTGGTATTGATTGGCGACAACCAGACTGACATTATAAGTACCTTCCGCAGGGAAGATAATTTGTGCATCAGGCGCATTGGAAACGCCGGTGTTATCTGAGAACCACTGGAATCCCTGAGCACAATAGGCCTGCTGATAGAACTGTGCAATAGCAGGAACTTCAAAGCTGCAATACACTGAATCCTGGGCGTAGAAAGCGCTCACCGGCCTCGGATGAACCGTCACCGGCACAGAAATAGTATCGGCACAACCACTGTTATTCGCAATAAGCCTGACGTCATAGACCGTATCAACACAATGACTGCTGTTGCTGAATACTTGTGATGGATTGGTAAGTACAGAAGAACCGCCGTTATCAAAATACCATGTGTATGTGTTATAGGTCAGACTGTCTGTATTATTTGTAAACTGCACATCAAAGGGCGAGCAGCCTGCAGGCGGTCCTGCGGTGAAAGAGGCATTGGGCCTGAAACGTACATGAATGATATCTGATGAACTGCCTGCACAAGTGTATTGATTATCCACCGCTAAAGTAACGGGGAAATTGCCCGACGAAGTATAAACATGATACGGATTCGTAAGAGTGCTTTGACCACCATCACCAAAATCCCATTGGAAATTTGTAATACCGCTTCCCTGACTTGTAAAGAAAACCGTATCCCCTGAACAAAGGTTGTTGTTGGAAGTAAAGGTGACACTGGCAGTCGGGAATACCGTAATGGTATCACTATAAGCGGTGTCAAGACTACACCCATTCGTAATGGTAAGCATTACTACAAATTGTCCCGAAGTCAGGTAAGTATGCGTTGGGCTGGTTTGATTGCTCACGTTTCCGTCGCCAAAGGTCCAGAATGATTGTGTGTTTTGCGTGGAGAAATTACTGAAATCAACTGTCAGAGGTTTGCAGCCTGAAAGTGTATCGGTATTGAAAAAGGCGAACACTGTATTCGGATGCACAAGAACGGTACGCTGCATTGTATCAAGCCCACAGCCATTTTCAGCTATCAGTGTTATCGTAAACGAAGTATCAGCATTTCCCAGATTCATGAAGGTATGGGTAATCATCTGGCTGAATGTAGTCGAGGTGATGATGGGTGAGCCATCGCCAAAATCCCAATACATTACTAACGGCATGCCTGCAATGGTATCATAGAAATTAATCAGAATCGGTGAACATCCCGAATTTACCGACATTCCAAAATTGACTACCGGCTGCGGATAAACTGTAATTGAATCATAATGATAGACAGTACCGCACATGTTGGTAGCAGCAAGTGTAACAATATACGTCGTATCAGCAAGACCTTGGGGGAAGGTAATATTAAACGGTCCGGGCAATGTTGAAGAAGGCACAACACCAAAGTTCCAGAGATAGCTTACACTATCGCCATACGAAAGGTTGATAATATCCACCGGAAGCGGGGCACAGCCATTGTCGGGACTCACAGAGAAATCAGGAGTGGGCACCTGAATAATATGAATGGAATCGGTAATCGTGTCACGACACCCGTTGATTGAAATACTTATTAGCTGTACCAGATAATGACCCTGATTCGCGTAAGCGTGTGAACCGTTCGTTTGATTTGATGTATATCCGTCACCAAAGTCCCATAGATAATTCTGACCACCCGTAGTTGTATTGAGGAATTGAACCGCCACGCCAATGCATCCATGCGATGGATGCGTGAACCCTGCTACCGGCAGCGGATAAACCGTAATACTATGCGTTATCGTATCCTGACATCCTATGCTGGAACCAACAATAAAGGTGACAGTAAAGTTTCCTGAGGTGTTATAGAAGTGCGACGGATTCTGAATTAAGGATGTATCTCCATCTCCAAAATCCCAGTTCCAGCTATTGATAAAGCCTAAAGTGTTAACCGAGGTATTTGTGAAGTTTGTAGCCTGTCCAAGACAAACACTGGTAAATGCAAATCCGGGTATCGGTTGTGGATGGATTGTAACGGTATGACTTACAGTATCGGCACAGCCTGTACCGTTCATGTTGATAATCAAGGTTACCGTATAAACGCTGTCAATCATACCTGTATTGGTAAATGCTGCAACCGGGTTCTGAAGCGTGCTTGTATGTCCATTCCCAAAATTCCAGTGATACGTAAGCGTTGTTGGAGTAGATTGATTTGTAAAAGTTATCGCCATTGGGCTGCAGGCAATATTGGTGCTCATTGTAAAGGCAGCCACAGGCAATGGATTCACAATAATCAGGTAATTGGTTTCTATGCCTGAACATGCAATCCCCGCAGTTATAGTGGGGATAATATGGTAAATAACCGTGTCAGGAGAAGTACCTGGATTGACAAGTAATTGCGCCGGTATTGTTCCGGTACCGGATCCGGTAAATCCGGTGATACCTCCACTGTGAATTACACTCCAAGCAAATTGCGTGTTGGCAACGTTCGATGTTAGTGTTACCAGAGAGCTCCATTGCCCCGAACAAATTTGCTGAATCATAGGTGAATTAGTGACGGCCGGAACAGGATTTACTGTAATCACCGATTGACCAAGGTTACCGGTACATCCATTAGCAGTCGGAATTGCCGAATAGGTAACGGTTCCCTGCGTTACCGTACTATTTGTCAGAATCATTCCCGGGATATTTCCACTTCCAGACGCAAGATGGCCGCTTATACCGGCTGTTGCATTACCCGTCCAGGTATAGGTTGTTCCCGAAACATTAGAACTGAGGTTTATCAAAATTGAAGTGTCACCGGCACAAACAGTCTGTGAAGGCGGTGCCATATTAATCTGCGGATTTGGCTTTACAAGCACATTGGCAATTATTGTAGCACCGGGACAGGCGGCCGCACTTGGAGTAATAGAATAGTGCGCTGTATCTATTACATTCAATGTCGTGGTTATCGTCTGCTGAATCAACGCTCCTATTCCCGGAACGGCACCGTTTATACCAACAGGAGCACTCACAGTCCAGCTATACGTTGTTCCGGCAACGGTTGACGTTAATCCGATAGAAGTTGTAGCGCCGCTGCAGATAGAACTTATGGCAGGTGATGCCGTTGCTTGTGGCAGCGGATTCACAGTTATTGGGATGGTTACTGTAGCACCGGGGCAGTTATTTGACTGAGGTGTGACCGTGTAATTTACAATTTTGGGCGTTACTGTTGAATTTGTTAATGCCTGAATAATCTGTGACCCGCTTCCGGCAGACGCACCACTGATACCAGCAGGTGCCGACACAACCCAACTGAACGACGCGTTTGGCGGGTTCGAGGTAAGATTGATAAGTGTAGATGCACCACTGCAGATTGTTTGATTAGTAGGCGTTGCGATAGGAATTGCCGAAGAATAAACAACCACCTTAACCGTGATGGGCGTTCCCGGACAGTTTCCTAACTGTGGCGTAATCGTGTACGTAAGTGAATCGGTATGATTAGTTGAATTTACAAGCGTTTGGTTGATTGCATTTCCTGAACCTGCCGATGCGCCCGAAATACCCGGTGGCGCGGAAACCGTCCAGCTAAAAGAAGTCCCGGGATAAGTAGATGATATGCTTACCGAAGCCAACGTATTGCTGCATATATACTGAGTCAGCGGACTGGCTGAGACATCGGGTACCGGCGCAATATTTACCGTGAATGATGTGAAATTGCCGGTACAACCGTTCAGGACAGGTGTAACCGTTATTGTTCCCGAAATGTTTGATTGGGTTCCGTTGGGCGGAGCTGTCCATGATGGGATATTCCCCGTACCGTTTGCGCCTATACCAATAGTTGTATTCGAATTCGTCCAGTTAAAGGTTGAACCTGCAGGAGTGCTTGAAAAGTTCCCTATATTAATTTGCTGTCCCGGGCAAACGGTTATGTTACTGTGTGGCGTTGCTGTAGGAGTTGGATAAATAGTTACCGTGAATGTCGTCACCGGACCGCCGCAGCTATTCAAAGATGGTGTAACAGTAATTGTACCGGTAATATTAACCCCTGTATTATTGGCCGGAGCATTCCATCCATTAATATTGCCCGCTCCGATTGAACCTAACCCGATGGCTGTGTTTGAATTTGTCCATGTGAATGTACTGCCTGCAGGCGTACTTGCAAAAGCAGGAATGCTGATGGCCTGCTGTGGACAAACCGCAATGTTACTAATCGCATTGACGGTTGGCGTGGGATAAATATTAACGATAAATGTGATGGGTGTTCCTGAACAGCCATTTCTCATGGGCGTTACAGTTATGGTCCCCGAAATTGTTGCATTGGTGCTATTGGCAGGCGCTGTCCATCCCGGGATATTTCCACTGCCCGATGCCCCCAGTCCAATAGCGGTGTTACTGTTACTCCAGTTAAAAGTAGTACCTGCCAGATTACCTGAAAAACTAAATGCATTGATAGCCGTTCCCGGACAAACCGAAACACCCGTAACGGGGTTAACAGTGGGTGTCGGGTATATAGTAACGGTGAATGTTATCGGACTGCCAGCACACCCTTGCGGTGATGTGGGAGTTACGGTAATCGTTCCTGAAATATTATTGGTTGTATTATTGGCAGGTGCCGTCCACGAAGGAATATTTCCTGAACCTGAAACCCCCAGACCGATAGCCGCATTACTGTTTGTCCATGCATAGCTGGTCCCGACAAGATTGCTTGTAAAGGATGGAACACTTATAGTTGCAGCAGGACAAACGTTAATGGACGAAACAGGTGACATTGTTACATTTGGGTACACAGCCACTTTGGCAACAATCGGGACGCTGCTGCAACCACTCAGTGAAGATGTAATTGTATAACGAACCGTGTCAGTTGTAAAACCAGAGTTTGCCAATGTCTGATTGATTACTGCACCCGAACCACCCGATGCGCCTGTTATCGGAAGCGGAGAAGCTGCCGTCCATGAATAAGATACGCCGGTATAAGCCGAACCGAGATTGATAACTGCGGCAGTATTGCTGCAAATAGTCTGCACCATAGGTGTTGCGGTAACATCAGGCTGAGGGCTGATATTCACGGTAAAGTTCATAGCATTTCCCGAGCAACCGTTCAGCGACGGAACAACACTGATTGTTCCGCTGATATTTGTGAAGGTATTGTTTGAAGGTGCAGTCCATGCCGGAATTGTGCCTGTTCCGTTTGCACCCAGACCAATCGCGGTATTTGAGTTTGTCCAGGCAAACGTAGCGCCTGCAGGTGTACTGCTAAAGTTGCCGATATTAATTTGCACTCCGGGACAAACCGTAATGTTACTGTGTTGCGTGGCAACCGGAGTCGGGTAGATTGTAACCGTGAAACTCATTACAGGTCCGCTGCATCCGCTGAGTGACGCGGTAACAGAAACAGTACCGACAATATTAACACCGGTATTATTTGCCGGTGCATTCCATCCGGCAATGTTGCCTGAACCGCTTGCTGCAAGACCGATAGCTACGTTTGAATTAGTCCATGTAAAGCTCGCACCGGAGGGCGCACTTACAAAATTGTTAATGCTGATTGCAGTGCCGGGACACACTGCAATGTTGCTTTCCTGCGACACTACCGGAGTAGGATAAATATTTACTGTAAAACTAATCGGAAGACCGGGACAGCCGTTCTTAACAGGAGTTACCGTTATAGTGCCACTTATGTTTACGCCTGTACCATTAACCGGTGCTGTCCAGGCAGTAATATTTCCACTTCCGGAAGCAGCAAGGCCTATTGCCGTGTTGCTGTTAACCCAGTTAAATGTAGTTCCTCCAAGGTTGCTGATAAAACTACCAATGTTAATAGACTGTGCAGGACACACATAAATATCAGAAACAGCCGTTATAACCGGCGTAGGATATATGGCAACAGTAAAGGTAACCGGTGTGCCGGTGCATCCATTTGCAGAAGTGGGCGTTACAGTTATCGTCCCGGTAATATTCGATGTAGTTCCATTAGCCGGTGCTGTCCATGCAGGAATGCTGCCTGCGCCTGATGCCCCAAGACCGATGGAGGTATTCGTATTTGTCCATGCATAGGTTGTTCCGGCAAGGTTGCTGGCAAAGGCAGGTATGGTAATTGTTGTGCCCGGACAAACTGACTGAGAAGTAACAGCGGTCATTATTACTTTCGGATACACCGCAATTTTTACAACAATGGAAGCACCTGAACAGGCGCCAACAGCGGGAGTAATTGTATAGCGAACCGTATCGGTGGTAAGATTTGTATTGACCAACGTCTGCCCTATCGAGCTTCCGGAACCTGCAGATGCACCGGTAACGCCGCCGGGTGCAATTACGGTCCACGAGAATGTGGCACCCGGATAAGTAGAGCTGATGCTGACAGCCGTTGACGTATTGCTACAGATAGATTGCACCATTGGGGATGCAGAAATATCCGGAATTGGGTTGATTGTAACCGTAAAATTCATCGGACTTCCCGGACAACCGTTTGATGATGGTGTAACCGTAATCGTTCCAACAATAGGATTCAATGTTCCGTTCGGAGGTGCTGTCCATGGAGCAATATTCCCCGAACCGCTTGCCGCAATTCCTATGGCAGTATTGCTGTTCGTCCAGGTAAAAGTAGCGCCTGCCGGCATGCTGACAAAGTTGCCGGGTGTAATTGTTTGTCCGGGGCACACCGTGATATTACTGATTTGCTGAACGGCCGTTGCCGGGAAAATAGTAACTGTAAACGTCATTGTTGGTCCGGTACACCCATTAACCGACGGTGTAACCGTAATAGTTCCGACGATGTTCGCACCGGTCCCGTTTATTGGTGCAGTCCACCCCGGAATGTTACCGCTTCCGCTCGCAGCAAGTCCAATAGATGTGTTTGAATTGGTCCATGTAACAGTAGCACCTGCCGGAACCGTTACAAAATTTCCTATCGTGATAGGTTGAAGCGGACAAACAGCAATATTACTAACCTGATTCACTGAAGGAGTCGGGTAAATAGTCACCGTAAATGTCATCGGCGTGCCCGGACAACCGTTCTTAACAGGCGTTACAGTAATAGTGCCCGTAATACTTGCGCCCGTGTTATTGGCCGGTGCCGTCCATGTAGGAATATTTCCGCTGCCTGATGCACCAAGACCAATGGAGGTATTGCTATTCGCCCAGTTATAAGTGATTCCGGAAAGGTTCCCGGTAAAGTTGGGAATAATGATGGATTGCCCGGGGCAAACGGCAATATTCGTAAGTTGAGTAACCGTTGGAGTAGGATAAATAGTAACGGTGAAACTGATAGCTGGACCAAGACATCCGTTCGGTGATGTTGGTCTCACTGTAATTGTGCCTACAATATTTGAAGTAGTATTATTCGGCGGGGCATTCCATGGAGTGATGTCGCCGTTGCCCGATGCCGGAATACCAATCAGTGTATTGTTGTTCGTCCAGGTAAAAGTTGTGCCTGTTACATTGCTTATCCAATTTCCGAAATTAATAGGTTGCCCCGGGCATACCGCCACATTAGGTACAAAAGACAAAACCGGAGTTGGATAAATCGTAACTGTAAATGTCATCGGCGGACCGCTGCATGAGTCAAAAGTGGGTATAACGGTAATGGTGCCGGTAATGCTTACGCCTGTATTGTTTGCCGGAGCAGTCCATGCCGGAATACTTCCTGTTCCGCTGGCACCTAATCCAATGGCTGTGTTTGAATTTGTCCATGCAAATGCTGTTCCTATGATGCTGCCGCTAAAATTCCCGATAGTAATAGTGGACGCAGGACATACCGCAATATTGGGTTTCTGTGTTATCGCCGGCAGCGGTTTTACAATGATATTTTTTGTGAGTGTGGTATCACCGCAGCTATTACTGGCTTTCACCGTCACGGTATAACTTCCCGGAGTGCTGTAGCTGATGGTTCCGGGATTTGCCAGCGTGGATGAATTCGGAACACCGCCCGGAAAACTCCACAGATAGGTAACCGATCCATAGCAAGGTGTAAAAATTGCCGTAGGATTGATGCTTCCGCCCTGACAAATTTTCGCGGGGATAACAGGAGGCGAAACAGTGGGCTTTGATTTTACACGAATAACTTTTGAATAAACAGCCGGCGGGTTACAACCATTGTTAACGGTAAGTCTGATGGTATATTTCCCCGGACGGTTAAACATAATCTGAGGACTGAATGATGTTATTGAAGTTCCATTCATGAAGGTGTAACCACCGCAGCCAAGCGTGCTGCAGCTATCGTTAATGCAGGTTATGCTCCATGTAAATGTAGCCTGATTACAGATGTTCGCGAGGTTAGTAAGGTTTGTAATTACCACCGAGTGAGGTCTGCAAAAAACCGAATCGCTCAATGTGAATAATGCCACAGGCAGTGGGTTAATGCACACCGTATCCATGAATGAACTTTGACCGCAGGGTATATTTTCAGCGATAAGCGTAACAACGTAATGACCCGGAGCCGTGTAAATATGTGTTTGAGGAGTCGGCACAGCAACAACAACAGGAGGTGTGCCGTCGCCAAAATTCCATGTGTATATACCGGTTGTATCACACAGATAATTATGACCTCCCATAGAGGTATTTGTGAAACTCATCGGTTGATTCACGCAGCCCATGGGCGGTGCAGAAAATCCTGCAACAATTTTTGAAAATGTACGGATATTATCCGTCGTGTTTTTTGTTGAGTCGCATGCATTTTTTGCTGTAATAGAAGCAACGAAGCAATTCTGGCAGCCCGTTATGCCTATATGATTGCATGATGAAATCATATAGGTATGACAAATGGTGTCGGGCGGCGGATGCGTGAGTGTAACTTTCGGAGAGCCGTCACCGAAGTCAACAACATAAAGCGTAGTGTTGTGATTAAGCTGATAATTACCAATAGTGAAACATACATCGGTGGGAGTGCATCCCATGGTGCTACCCATACCACCGAATGAAATAGCAGGGTTTGAAATATTTGTAATAAGGTAAGACTGTGATGCCACGCAGCCATTGGCACCCGTAACTTCAAATACAAGAAAAAATACGCCCAGCGTATTGTAGGTGTGCGATGCGGAAACAAAACCGGAACTCACAAAATTGGGTGAGCCGTCGCCCCAGATAATCTTATATGAAGTGTTATTTGTTGTTGAATTATTGTAAACGGTTATCGGGTACTGCTGATTATAAAACGTAGCATTGGCGCAGTTTCCAAAATTCGTCAGCGGGTCAATCAACGAGGCATCAGGCAGTTTTTTAACATGAACAATGTGAGTGATGGTATCGGTGCAATTATTCAATGATGTTACTATCAGTGTGGCATTGTAAAGCGAAGTATCGTTGCCGGTAACAAGTGCATAGTTATGCGTGGGATACTGCAAGGTCGAAGTCGTTCCGTCACCAAGATCCCATGAATAGTTGCCGGCTGTGCTGTTGTTGATAAAGGTAACCGAAGTCCCGGCACAGCCGTAATCGGGGCTAAATATAAAAGCGGCCGTAGGTCCCGGAAGTACCGTAACAGTAATAGTGGCGCTGTCGCGATGATTCAGAGCATCAATAACCCGGACTTTATAAAGTGTCGTATTTGCAGGAGTGGCAATCTTTATGGAATCAAGCGGACCCGAAAGTCCGGTCATCGGTGTCCAGGTATAGGACACCGCACCAACGGCTCCCGTAACATGAGCAAGCAGCTGAACCGAAGAACCGGCACAAACAGTTGCACTCGAGGGTTGAAGGGTAACATCAATGACCTGCGCCTGCGATGGGAAATACCACAGCAAAAGAAGAAAAAGAAGTAAATTTCTCAATCTCATAAATGTGGGTATTTCACAATAAACATTTTTTAAAGGGCTGCTTTATCTTCATCCAAAACTTTTTTACCAACAAAAAACTCACTTCTACAAATATAATATGCTTCGTTCCAAAAATAACGTATTAACAAAACATTGGGAGTTTAACGAAATTTCATAAAAAATAGTTGCATTACATCTCCAAATATTAAAATTATGTCGAACATTTCTAATAACTTATCATAATATTTTGAATTTCAGTATAAATCAAATTCGTAATAATTATGCGCCTTTTTTAGCTAAGTCTCTTCAACTTTATAGAGACATATATATAGACGAAAAAAAAGTTCATTATGTTGCCTCATATAAATAAATGTGTAATAATACTTACATTTCACGAATATAAATTGCATTCGCGGCAGAAAATATTAACAACATACTCAACAATCTGTTTGAAATTTCAAGAAAAGCGATTTTTCTTTATTTTGCTGTTTGCAACCATTAAAAAGAAAAATCGTAAATTGCCGCCGAAATTTGTTCTGTAAAAACAATTAATAAAATGAAAAAGACAATCCTGCTATTAAGTATATCAATAGTACTGATTGCATTTGTTACCAGCCGGGGCGAGAGAGATGCGGCATTCAGTGCTGACAAATACGGCCCTTCGGGAAATGAGAATAACAGTAAAGGTTTTAAAAAGATTAAAATCGGCTCTCAGACATGGATTCTGTCCAATCTGAATGTTTTCACCTTTAAAAATGGTGATTCCATACCTGAAGCACAAACCGCAGAAGCATGGGAAAAAGCAGGTAAAGAAGGTAAACCTGCATGGTGTTATTATGATAATGACCCCGCCAACGGTGAAAAAACAGGTAAGCTCTATAATTGGTTTGCAGTTACCGACCCTCGTGGTCTTGCCCCCAAAGGCTGGCATGTTCCCAGCGATAAAGACTGGACCGTTCTGGAAGAAAACCTCGGCGAGTTTGGCGGCACTAAAATGAAAAGTACCACAGGCTGGAAAAACAACGGTAACGGAACAAATGCAAGTGGCTTTAACGGAATGCCGGGCGGTGCCCGCAATAACCGCGGTTCATTCTACAGTCTGGGCAGTTTTGGATATTGGTGGACAGCAACCGAGCTCTATTCCAGCATTGCATGGACACGCTATCTTTCCACAAACTATGGCAATGTTTACAGAAATTTTGACCAGAAAGGATTTGGATTTTCCGTACGTCTCATCAAAAATTAAACAGGTTTTCTCATACTCCATAATTTCGAAAAAATGAAGAAATACGCATTGTTTTTTCTGCTTTTTGTATTGCTACAAAGTCAGGCTTTTTCGCAATTTTCAATTGGACACAGATCACTGACATGGCAGGATCCGGCACGCTCCAACCGCGATGTTCCGGCAGAAGTATATTACCCGGCAACAACTGCCGGTGAAAATACGAGTGTTATGTCGGGAACCTTTCCCGTTATTGTTTTCGGACATGGTTTTATGATGAGTTATAGCGCCTATGCTTTCTGGAAAGATAATCTGGTGCCCATCGGATACATCATGGTTTTCCCGACAAACGAAGGAGGTATGTCGCCCGACCATGGCGCCTACGGAGCTGATCTGGCATTTATTCTGAACAGCATGAAGTCTGAAGGCAATAACAACGCCTCCCCTTTCTACCAAAAAATTGCAGCAACATCAGCCATAGCCGGGCATTCAATGGGCGGTGGTGCTTCATTTCTGGCATGTTCCAATAACAGCGTTCCTACCTGCATGTTCAACTTTGCAGCAGCAGAAACTACGCCTTCAGCAATAACAGCGGCGGCTGCTATTTCAATTCCGTCGCTCGTGATTTCCGGTGCCGACGATTGTGTGGCAGTGCCTGCAGACAATCAATTGCCGATGTTCAACGCACTGGCATCGACCTGTAAAAGTTACATCAGCATTAATAACGGCGCACACTGCTATTTCGCTGATTATAATTTCACCTGCACGGTGGGCGAATCAACCTGCAACCCCGTCCCATCCATTAACCGGGCAGATCAGCTCGATGCTACACTTGATGTCACCGTCCTTTTCCTTGACTATTTTTTGAAAAATCAGACAAGTTCCTGGAGCGCCTTCACCGATTCAGTATCAACATCGCAACGCCTTACAGGAACGATTGATTGTTCTTCAGCTATTGTTGACCGGGGCATTTCAGATGGTATGAGTATCTATCCAAATCCGGCAACAGACCGCATAAATATTACAACAAATCTTCAGGCCGTCACTGCCATTAAGATAATGAACACCACGGGTGCAATTTTTTATGAATCGGATGCCGGCTCAAATTTGTCAAATTCAAATATCGGTATTGACTGCTCACAATGGCCACGTGGCATTTACCTTCTTAAATGCACCCATGCAGGCATTTCGGGATTCCAAAAAATTGTAGTGGAATAATTCCCCGAAATATTTGAGTCCCCGAATCAGGTAATACTCTTTCCTGACAGGGCGTTGCTTACAGCACTTCACGCAGTATTTTAATGCATTTTGCCTAAAATATTCATGATTGTATTACCTTTGTACCGATATGCATTCATTTGCATATCGAATGTTTTTTCGTAAGAAATTGATTGCAGCGAATAGATTTTCGGCAGAATTCCGGAATTGTGAACTGAGTACAATATTGAAATTTAAACCTGATTATGAATATTAATAATAAATCGTAACTCAAAACTGACTATAACATGAATAACGCGATTTTTAATTTTGAAGATCCAAAAAACGAAGCTGTTAACAGTTACAGTCCTCAGAGCTGTGAGCGCCCGGCTCTTATCAGAGAACTGGAATCTCAGGCAAAAGAGCAGATTGAAATACCGTTGATTATCGGAGGTAAGGAAATCCGTACCGGAAAAATGGGCAAGGTAGTCATGCCTCATGACCACGGGCATATTTTAGCCTCCTATCATATGGCCACTGAAAAAGAAGTCAGAATGGCTATTGACGCGGCCATGAAGGCAATGAAAGAATGGTCGAACCTGTCATGGGTTGTTCGTGCGTCCATTATGGTGAAGGCGGCAGAACTAATGTCAACACGCTACAGGTATCAGCTGAATGCCGCCACCATGCTCGGGCAGAGTAAGAATGCGTATCAGGCAGAAATTGATGCTGCCTGCGAAACCATCGATTTTTTGCGGTATAACGCATTTTTTGCATCAAAGATTTATTCCGACCAGCCCAAATCAGGGTTCAATCAGATGAACAGGATGGAATACCGTTCTCTCGAAGGTTTTGTGTTCACCGTAAGTCCTTTCAACTTCACCGCTATTGCCTCGAATCTGAATATGGCACCTGTACTAATGGGAAATACAACCGTTTGGAAGCCTGCAACCACCTCCATTCTCTCCAATTATCATTTGATGAAAATCTTTGAAGAGGCCGGTCTGCCCGATGGAGTGGTCAATTTTATTCCCGGCAGTGGCTCGCTCATTGGCGGAATCGCTCTTCAGGATAAAAATCTGGGCGGGATTCATTTTACGGGTTCAAATGCAACGTTCAATTCACTATGGCGCGGCGTAAGTGAAAATCTTCCCAATTATAAATCCTACCCCAGAATCGTTGGCGAAACCGGAGGAAAAGACTTTATTTTCGTGCATCCATCGGCCAAACCACTGGAAGTGGCAGTTGGCATAATAAGAGGTGCTTTCGAATATCAGGGTCAAAAATGTTCGGCTGCCTCGCGGGGCTATGTGCCAAAATCACTCTGGTATGAAATAAAAAAACTGCTGATTGAGATGACATCCGAAATTAAAGTCGGCGATGTGCGTGATTTTTCGAATTTCATGAACGCGGTGATAGATGAAGGCGCCTTCGACACCATTATGGATTATATCAATGAGGCGAAAAAATCGACTGTAGCTACTGTTATTGCAGGCGGACAGGGTGACAAAACAAAAGGCTTTTTTATAGAGCCAACCATCATTGAAACAACAGATCCTTTTTACAGAACCATGCAGGAAGAAATATTCGGACCTGTAATGACCATTTATGTTTATGACGATATTGACCTTGATAATGCGCTTGAACTCTGTGATGCAACATCGCCTTATGGTCTCACAGGAGCTATATTCTCAACCGACCGCGTAGCGGCATCGCATGCGTGCGACAAACTCCGGTATGCTGCCGGAAATTTCTATATCAATGACAAACCGACAGGCGCCATGGTAGGATTCCAGCCATTTGGCGGCGCCAGAGGCTCGGGAACCAATGACAAAGCCGGAGGTGAACTAAACCTGTTGCGCTGGACCAGTCCTCGCACTATTAAAGAAACCTTTGCACCGGCAACAGATTTCAAATACCCGTTCATGCTTGACAAATAATACTAAAAATACTACCAATAATGGATAAAGGAAAAATAAAACAGGTTCTTGATAAATTTAATATCAAAGCAGTGAATGACGGTGTTTGCACAGGAACCGTATGGTACAAAACAACCGGCGATGTTACGGCCTCCGTTTCACCCATTGATGGAAATGAAATTGCCCGTGTAAAAAATGCCACACTGAAAGATTACGAAAATGTAATGAAGACCGCTGAAGACGCCTTCAAAATCTGGAGAGAAATCCCGGCTCCGAAGCGCGGTGAGGTGGTAAGGCAGATTGGCCTGGCATTGCGTGAAGCAAAAGAAGATCTGGGATTTTTAGTTTCACTTGAAATGGGCAAGATATATCAGGAAGGTCTGGGCGAAGTTCAGGAAATGATTGATATATGCGACTTTGCAGTAGGTCAGTCACGATTGCTGAATGGCTTCACCATGCACTCTGAACGCCGCGATCACCGCATGTACGACCAATACCACCCACTCGGCGTTATCGGATTAATCACATCGTTTAATTTCCCCGTAGCGGTATGGGCATGGAATTCAATGCTGGCAGCCGTTTGCGGCGATGTTGTGATATGGAAACCCAGTTCAAAAACACCTTTGTGTGCTATTGCCACTCAACATATTATTGCCGGAGTGCTGAAAGAGAACAAACTTCCGGAAGGAATCTTTAATATGGTCATTGCTAAATCATCGGTGCTGGGAGATAATTTTGTGGCTGATAAACGAATCCCGCTCTTCTCAATTACAGGCTCAACAAGAGTCGGCAAAAGAGCCGGTGCAATCATTGGTGAACGATTGGGTAAATCTATTCTTGAACTGGGTGGTAACAATGCCGTTATTGTTTCTGACAGCGCCGATCTGAATATGGCGATTGCGTCAACCATGTTCGGAGCTGTTGGTACCTGCGGACAAAGGTGTACTTCAACTCGAAGAATTATCGTACATAAAAAAGTTTACAACGAGGTAAAATACAACCTTATCAATGCCTACGAGCAGGTAAAAGAAAAAATCGGAAATCCGCTGGATGAGAATACGCTGGTAGGCCCGCTGATTGATAAAGCGGCTGTTGACGCATTCCTGAATGCCATTGAACGCGTCAAAAAAGAAGGCGGAAAAGTACTCTTCGGCGGTTATGTGGCCGAAGGAGAACAATACGCTTCGGGCAATTATGTAGTGCCTGCCATTGTTGAAGCAGAGAATCATTATTCAATTGTTCAGGAAGAAACCTTTGCGCCTATTTTATATCTGATAAAATATAAAACCATTGATGACGCAATCGCTTTAAACAACGACGTTCCACAGGGATTATCTTCATCAATATTCACGCTAAATATGCGGGAAGCAGAGAAATTCCTTTCCGATTCGGGCTCCGATTGCGGATTAGCCAATGTAAACAGTGGTACATCCGGTGCAGAAATCGGTGGAGCATTCGGAGGCGAAAAAGAAACCGGCAGCGGACGTGAATCAGGCTCCGATTCGTGGAAACAATACATGCGCAGGCAGACGAACACTATTAATTATAGTAACGAACTGCCTTTAGCGCAAGGTATTAAATTTGAATTTTAGCGATTTATCAACTCATCCAGTTGACCTTCGCTTCGGGGTTCCATTTGGTGGTGATTTTTTTGGATTTTGTCCAGAAGCCAATGGAACTTGCGCCTGTAATGTCGCCAACTCCGAATTTGGAATCTTTCCATCCGCCAAAACCGAATGGTTCGCGTGGTACGGGAACGCCCACATTCACGCCAATCATTCCGGCCTGTATTTTCTGTGCGAATACCTGAGCTGATTTACCACTTTGGGTAAATATGGATCCGCCATTACCATAGGGTGATGAGTTTGCAACTTCCAGAGCTTCTTCCAAGGTATTAACTCTAACGATGGTCAGCACAGGACCGAAGTTCTCTTCAACGGCGATTTCCATACCGGGTTTTGCATGGTCAATGATGGTAGGACCAACATAATTACCCTTTTCTTTGCCTGCAACAACCACATTGCGTCCGTCGAGTATCACTTTAGCACCGTCTTTTTCGGCACGGTTAATAAAGCCAACAATTGAATTCATGGAATCACGGGTAACGATGGCACCCATTTCAAACCCGCAACGTACTTTAGATGCCAGTTCAACCACCCTGTTTATAGTTGCATCACAATCGCCGACGGCTACAATAACACAAGCCGACATACAGCGTTGTCCGGCAGTTCCGGTAAAGGACGCTACAATATTTGATGCAGCCATTTCAACGTGTGCATCGGGTAATAAAATCAGATGATTATTCGCGCTTCCTAAGGTCAGCGCTCTTTTGAAATTAGAAGAAGCTTTTGCATACAGCAGTTTTGCAACCGGGGTTGAACCGATAAAAGTCAGCGCCTGAATGCCGGGATGCTCACAGATGGCTTCCACAATCTCTTTACCACCATTTACAATATTCATAACACCTTCGGGAAGACCGGCATCAGCAAGAAGTTCAGCAATGCGCAATGACGTAAGCGGAGCATAACGCGAAGGCTTAATAATCATTGTATTTCCCAGCGCAATGGCATTTGGAAACGACCAGTGAGGTACCATATGCGGGAAATTGAATGCAGTGATACTTGCAACAACTCCGAGGGGAACATATTCAGTGCGGCATTCAACACCAGTAGTAACGGTAAGACTTGGAGCACATGCCACCTGAGGCATTGAACACGCAAACTCGAGCAGTTCTATACTTTTATTTACTTCCTGTTTACCTTCATCAAAAGTTTTGCCTATCTCCTGACTGATAATAGAAGCATGATCGTCAAGATATTTCTCAAGCAAGGTCCGGTATCTATACAAAATCTGTACACGGTCTTTAATTGTTTTCTCAGACCAATCGGTAAACGCAAGCTCAGACGATTTAACAGCGGCATCAAGATCGCTTTTATCTGAAAGCGTTACTTTGGTCAGTAAACTTCCGTCGATAGGCGAAATCACATCATCAAATCTGCCTGCTGCTGCAGGAACCAATTTTCCACCTATATAATTCAATGCTTCCGGGTATTTCATTTTTCTATTTTTTAAGTCAGATTATTTTATGAGAATTATCGATTGCAAAAGTAATGGTTTTATCTGGTTGACAAATTCTTCAATATGTTTTTTTTGAAATTTTTAAAATTGAATATTCCGGGAAGATGTTTGAGAAAAATGACGCATGAAACAGTGACGTGCTGATGGCAGGTTTAAATTCAGTAACTGAAAAGGAGAAGGTAAATTGAATGTTGCTTTATTAAACATGGCAGAAGTTGCAAAAGATTCGCAGCCACAGCAATAGTTGCTGCGCAAATAATCGCTGATAAAACACCTGAAATAATGAAATCCTTAAGCGGTTTATAACATAACAGACAATTTATATTTGGCGGAATGTACTCCATATTTTATAGATTCCGCCAAATATAAATTATAAGACCTCATCATTAAATAAAACATCCATGGTAAGATTATTATCGATTAAACCCGTACTATGGCTATTTTGCTTAATCCCGAATGAACTTACGAATGTCAACAAAACATTTTTCCTGGTTTTTGAATGAACGCGAAACGCATTCATTCGATTTCGCAGTTTAGCCGCATATGATTTGTCGATAGTAAAAATTCCAGAATAGAATTTCATTTCACAAATATTGATTACAGCATCCTGTCTGTCAATTAATAGATCAATCTGAAGTCCTTCCTTGTCTTTATCACCTTTAAACAAATAACCGGATTCCTCAGTATAAACACCGCTTATACCAAGAGCTTGTTTAATATTAACCGTGTGTTTCAAACAAATACTCTCAAAAGCAAATCCACTCCAACTTTTCCATGACGGAGATCTGCTCAACTTTAGCCAGACATTTGCAGCAGCCTTGTGTTGTTTCTCAATAAACCTCAAATAAAAAAGCGAATATTCATCCGTTAAGCGGTAAAAAGAGTTCTTTTTAATTTTCCCAAATGGTGAGAACGCCGTGATAAACCCGGACGAAATCAACTCGGTAAGCACCCGAGAAAGTCCGCCGCCATCAGGTAAACGGCCAATTGCAACAATCTCCTTACGTGTCAGCCCTTTCCATTTTGAGGCCAGCGCTTTGATAACCTTGATATGAATTTCTGCATGCTCAAATAAAGCAGGATAAAGTTTGCCAAACTCACTGCGCAAAAGTCCATCTTTTCGAAAACATATATAATCAATATTTTGCGCAGCACTCAATCCAGGCTTAATTTCTTTCAGGTAATGAGGTATGCCCCCCATTGCCATATACAACTGAATAATTTGATAATGATCTAAGCGTACACCTCTGCTATGCAGGTAGCTTTTGGTTTCACTAAGTGTGAAAGGCGCCAAATTAATCAACTTTGTAATCCTGTTATGTAAGCCACCTTTATGATGAACTATTTTATCAATCATCCAAGAAGCCGCGGAGCCGCAAATAGTAATGATAATATTTTTTTTACATGCCCATGTATTCCAGAAATGATCAAGTGCCGGCAAAAAACCCGACTTTCGAGAAGCCAACCACGGTAGCTCATCAAAAAACAGCACTAACTTCTTTTTGCTTTTTACATTCTCCAATACTGATGACAGCTGTCTGAAAGCCACACTCCAATTCTCCGGAACGGGATATTGCTTGCCCGGTTTAGTCAACCGCGATAATTGGTATGCAAAATCCTGTAGCTGTACTGTTAATGGTGCGTTTTGAATTCCCGTAATTTCAAAATTCAGAAAATCATGGTATACCGTTCTAACCAAAAATGTTTTTCCGACCCTTCGCCGTCCAATTACAGCCAGCATTTCAGCCCCTTTTGAATTCAGAAGGCCCGTCATGACTTCAGATTCTGAATGACGTCCAATCAAATTATTCTTCATAAAAACAATTTTATATTTGGCGGAATCTATGCAAATATAATAAGTTTTCGCCAAATATAAATTTCACAGCGCAAAATAATTCCACAATTAACACACGGATCAGTTGTGCAGCCACACAAAAATATAAACCGTGTTAACATCAAAAAATAATTAAGCGTATCTTTATTCCCTGAAATAATGCTGACCGTTTTATGCAACATTTACCCGCACTGATTATTGATTTGGCGCTTATACTGGGTGCGGCAGCTGTTGTTACCCTTCTGTTTAAACGGCTTAAACAACCTGTTGTTTTGGGCTATATAATTGCAGGGTTGCTCGTTGGTCCAAACCTAAAATTCTTCCCCAATGTTATAGAAACTGAAAGCATCCGCACATGGGCAGATATAGGCGTGTTGTTTCTGTTATTCGGACTCGGGCTTGAATTCAGTTTCAAAAAATTATTGAAAGTGGGCGGTGTAGCCGTAATTACAGCAGTTACTGAAGTTACACTTACCATGCTGTTAGGGTATGGCGTTGGAAAACTGCTCGGATGGAACGGAACCGACAGCCTCTTTTTAGGCGGCATTCTGGCAATTGCTTCTACAACCATTATTATTCGTGCATTTGATGAACTGGGTGTGAAGAATCAAAAATTCGCAGGCATTGTAACCGGAGTGCTGGTCATTGAAGATCTTGCCGCAGTGTTGCTTCTGATATTGCTTTCGACAGTTGCGGTGAGCAAAACTTTTGCCGGTGGCGAAATGCTGATGTCTGTTCTTAAACTCGCGTTTTTCTTAGTACTCTGGTTTGTATCAGGCATATTTTTTCTACCAACATTTTTTCAAAAAATACGCAGGCTGATTAATGAAGAAACCCTGCTCATTATTTCTCTGGCACTTTGCTTTTTAATGGCGGTACTGGCAAACTATGTAGGATTTTCGCCTGCGCTGGGGGCATTTATCATGGGTTCTATACTTGCTGAAACAACAAAGGCGGAAAAGATAGAACACATCACTAAATCTGTAAAGAATTTGTTTGGTGCCATATTTTTCGTTTCCGTCGGAATGTTGATTGACCCGAAAATGATTATGGCTCATGCGATTCCGATTATGGCCGCAAGCCTGGTATTATTATTCGGAAAACCATTTTTTGTTGCAATTGGAGCTATCACTTCGGGACAGCCTCTTAAAATAGCCGTTCAATCGGGGATGAGCCTTTCACAAATCGGTGAGTTCTCATTTATTATTGCCACACTTGGGCTTACGCTGAAAGTAACAAGCGATTTCCTCTACCCTGTTGCAGTGGCAGTTTCAGTAATAACAACATTTTTCACACCCTATATGATACGCTTTTCGGAACCTGTATATAAACTTACGGAATACCTGCTACCGAAAAAATGGACGAATGCCATTGCAAATTACAGCATAGGAACTCAAAATGTTTCGGAGATCAGCGACTGGAAAAAAGTGCTGCGTTCGAATGTTATTAATATCATTATTTTTTCTGTTATAATCATTACAATAATAATGCTCAGCACCCAATATCTGGCGCCATTATTATTCGGATACAAATTAAGCAGGGTAATTACGTCGGCCATTTCGCTCATCATTTTGTCGCCGTTTTTATGGGCACTTGCATTTCGCAGAACCCAACGTCAGGCATATGCGAATGTATGGATGGAAAGCACACAGCGTGGTCCGCTGATGGCTCTGCTTACAGGAAGGATTTTATTAGCGGTTTTTTATATCGGTTTTTTATTCGACCGTTTATTTTCGCCCTGGATTGCGCTTGCCGGCGCCGTTGTTTCAATTATAATACTGGCTGTTTTTATTAAAAAAATAAAAGCATTTTATCGTAAAATTGAAATGCGGTTTTTAATCAACTTCAACGAGCGTGAATCCAAAACATCAAATCAAAATGCGATTCTTACACCCTGGGATACGCATATCACCACCTTTGAACTCAACGCTCAGTCACCGCTGGTTGGCAGCACCCTGTCCGAGTCAAAAATACGAGAACGTTTTGGCGTAAACATAGTAGTAATTGAGCGCGATGATTTTGTAATAAATGTTCCGGGCCGCGATACACATCTTTATCCCCACGACACTCTTTCAGTAATAGGAACCGACGAGCAGATCAGTAATTTTGAGACCTTTCTCGAATCAAATACACAACAACCAAAGTCCGACAATCAGAAAACGCAGGTGTCGCTTCATCATTTTACGCTGAGCAAAAAATCGCCACTACTCGGACAAACAATCAGCAGCTCAAGAATACGGGAGCGTACACAGGGGCTAATTATTGGAATTGAAAGAAACGGGAAGCGCATTCTGAATCCCGAATCAGACCTTGTGTTTAACGCTTATGATAAAATCTGGATTGCGGGAAATGAAAAACGGATTCAGCTTTCGGTCAAGGAGTTCAGCGGATGTGAAGTGATTTGATGTATTGTCTATTGTGATGACAGCAAATTTCATGCATAAAGGACCGTCAATGCTAACAGATACTTTTTATACATTATCTGATTCTGTACCCAACAGACCATTCTACAAAATCGGAAACATGAAAATGATAATCACGCAGTGTTATCCCGACAAAAATATGATTGGTAAGATGGTATTTCAGTCCAATTCGTTGATGGAAAACAGGAGATTGATTCATCATTTTTTTTCTGTAAAGATAAAATGCCGGCTGCAGAATAATTGACACCCGACCGGCCACCAATTCATAGGATGGGTAAATACTGAGCTGAAGGTTATCGCCCAGAGGACCCTTAACTTTTTTTATCTCATTATTATCAACTGCCACCTGAGCATTCACAGAACCATCGTATGAAAAGGTCATACCCAGACCGAATTTTGATTTGTAACTAATCTGGCGGTTATATAATGCCGATAATCCGAAAACAGGAAAGAAAACGCCTTCATACTTTTCAAGAATTCCAGTGCTTACAGAATCATAAACTACATTCTTGGCTCCTCCGAAAACAGATAACAGCCATTCGTTATTTGCATG
This sequence comes from Bacteroidota bacterium, assembly GCA_037133915.1. Taxonomy (NCBI): domain Bacteria; kingdom Pseudomonadati; phylum Bacteroidota; species Bacteroidota bacterium. The sequence goes on along the minus strand of JBAXND010000033.1, from coordinate 10,649 downwards.
GTAGTGAGGTACTGCCTGCTTTATAAACGCCGGAGCTTCAAAAAAGTTATATTTAATACCAACTCTGGGGGCTATCGTATTTATGCCGAAATTTGGTTTCTTCAGCGCACCGTTTGAAAAATGGGTAACGCTGAAACCAATTGAAACAGCCAATTTTTTCAGCAGGCGCTGCTCAAAATTCAGCCCGGCATCAATTAAAAAAGATTGTCCAGCTCCAATGGCAGTATTATATTGATTCGTCAGCGGGTTAAAACACTTCCAATTAAATGTAGCTCCAAATCCGATTTCAAAATTAAACGCTGAAGTTCTCCACCTTTTAAAAGGTGAATTTAAAAAGCCATAAACAGCAATAGGGTAACCGACGTCTCGCGGATGATAAAAATCGGCCAAATAGGCTCCAAATCCCCAGTTCGGATATTGATACAATTGCTCCCACAACTTTTTTCCGACAGTTTGTTTACTGAATTTTACTGAGACGGTCTGAAAAGCTTTGATTTTTTGGGATTCAATATTCTTACCTTTTAAAAAGGCGTTTGTGCCAAACACATAACCATGCTGATATGTCAGCTGAACTGAAAAATGCTGCCGGTCCTGTGTCCGGCTGACCGGGACGGAATCATTTTGAGAAAAACAAAAAAGAGAATCGAAAAGAAATAATAGTGTGAGAATTTTTTTCACAATATTTTTTTAATTTTTACAGACTATTTACTTCCGGAAAAGCCTCATAAAAAGCCCTGTCAATTTGGACTTTCTAAATTAAAGTGTTACCCGCAACGAAGTTACCAATAATTCGGAAGGTATTGAAAAGAATTCGGAAATATCGCTACAGCACGATACTGAGAACATTTGAAAAATTCAGTTACTGATTTGAATCTGTATGTTTCGCGATGTGATGATTAACTATTGAGTGACATTATTGCTATCAAAATATTGATCTAAAAAAAACATCCCGGCATTTATCTGCCGGGATGTTCAAATCGTGTTTTTGCTCAAACACTATTCCTTAAAATTTTGTCAGTTTGCGAGTCAATTTTTGTCCATTGATAATCAACATGCAATAATACATACCGGCAGGAAGCTCACTCACATCAATACTCAACCGCTGGTTACCGCTGCCCATTTCGGAATCATTCGCCAGGATTACCTGACGGCCAAGCTGATCGAATAAAATTGCTGTAACTTTTGAATTTTCGTTTAGGCTGATATCGAGGTTCGCAGTGTTCACCGCAGGATTAGGTGCAAACTGTGACACTGAAAAACCCTGTTCTTCCAATTCTTTGATACCTACTATTAGGGAGTATTCGGCATCAAACATTGTTACGCCATTTGCAGTGGGATTTGCTGTCCAGGTAAAAGCACACTGAAGAGCAACAGGATTAATTTCAACGCGTGGAAATGGTTTTGTAAGGTCAGATGTATTATCGTTATAATGCGACATCAGGACTCCCCAGGTGCTCGGGTTCGGAAGGTTAAAATTCTTAACCATAAAAGGCAGATACCCGGTTGTTGAATTATAATAGGTAAGCAGGAAGTTGTTGTATCCCGGATCAAAGCTAATATTCCCCATCACTTCATTATCTGATCCGTTCAATGGGAGAATTGAACCCCAGTGATTATCATTCGGCGATGATTTTGTAGCACATCCCAGAACATCGCAGTCTGTAGGTGTGTATTGCCTTTCAAACACAACAACCGAAGTTAAACCGGTTGAATCATTTAAATTTGAAGACTGTTGGCAGGCAATGCTTGGTCGGCGGCACTTGCCAATTACAGAGGGATAGTTTCCTACTGTATCGAGCCTGACAAGCCCCACAAATGTACTCGGATTATCAAATGGCGCGTATGCCGTAAATATTGCGCCAACAGAGTCTGAAAGAGAAGTAAATTGTTCAAATGCCACATAAAATCTTCCCAAAAACCAAGACGAATTTGCGCCGTAGCTCATGTCAACTTTCCCTAACCAGTAGGATGTCGAGTAAACAACGTTGGGCGAATTGAAAGTCGCCCCGGCGTCGCCTGAACCGACAAACATCACAGAATCCTGACTACCGCCTCGCTTCGTGTAGACAAGTCCAACACCGAATGGCTGTGACAAACTATTTACATAACTTGAAGGTAAAAGGTAATCGGATGCGAGAGCCAGATCATAAATTATACTGGGAGAGGAATAGCCGTAAGGTTCGTCAATTTGGATACCTGTAGTAGCATTATATCTATCAACCCAAACCACATAATTTGTTCCAGTGTATAAGATGCCGCCTACAAATAATCTCAGATTATTCGTGTCTGTGCCGCAAACTATTGCATCAACTGCCTTATACAATGAGTTAGCATAAATATTATTACTGATTAAACTCCAATTAGCGCCATTGTCCTTTGATCTCATTATTGTAACTCCGCAACTAGTACCATTTTGGCTTGAAAAAACTGAATATAGCCAACCATTGAAGGCAACTGCCAGCTTAGCATTTTGCTGATTAAACGTTGGATCATTGTGAACAATCACATCGCCGCCCCACTTTAGCGGGACAACGGGAGGCGAGGTTTCTCTTTGTACCTGCCCGAAGAGCATATTTATATTGCAAAAAGCAAGTACAAACAATGCCATGCTGAAAAGGTAAATTCTTTTCTTCATATTGAATTATCTTTAGGGTTAAGAAAGCAAATATAATCAATGACATAGCATTTGTCAATATATTAAGAAACTTTTTTTTTGAATTATTAACAATAATATTGCATATTGAAATCTTATTACTGAGCTAAACTGAGTTATTCCGAATTCAAAATCTGCGAATGTAAGTTTCATATTAATAGTATGACCAGGGCGGGCGAAATGATGCTGCCGGTTCGGTTGAAACAGAAAGAAAATTCCGTAATGAATGCTATTAAAAAATTCTTCAGACTTATTTTTCTTCCCAGTAAAACAGCACCATTAATGACGGTAAGACAACCGTTAGCAGCGGAATAGCAGCGAGAAAACCGCCGATAACAGCCGTTGCAAGTGGTTGATGTAACTGGGAACCTGTTCCGATGCCCAGAGCCAGCGGCATTAAGGCAATAATAGCTCCGAAGGCGGTCATCAGATTCGGGCGTAGACGCAGAGAAACAGCCGTATTAATAGCTGTTTTTATATCCATTTCCTGCCGGCATATCGTAAATTGCCTGAACGTAAAAATAGCATTTTCGCCAACAATGCCCACAATCATAATCAGTCCGGTATAACTGCCGACGTTGAGCGGTGTGCCTGTCAGGAAAAGTGCCAGCACACTGCCTCCGGCGCCAATTACAGAAATAAACAAGATGAGCAGCGATGCTTTTAGGTCCTTGAAAAGAATCAGAATAAGCAAAAAAACCAATGAACTTGCAAGAAAAAGGATTAGCAGCAATTCCTTGAATGATTGCTGTTGTTCAGCATAGGCACCACCATAATCAATGTGATAACCTTTTGGTGTATTAACCTCATGCCTTACCCCGGTTTGAATATCTTTCATTACACCACCCAGGTCACGATTTTCAAGACGCCCGGTAACAGCTACCATTGTCTGAAGATTTTCGCGCTCTATCTCAGCATCACCTTCGTCTATATGAATATCAGCCACAGACGACATTGGTAAAAGTTTTCCTGTTGGAAGAAATATTTTTTGTTCTGACAGCTTGCTGATGGGCATTTTAAATGTTCCGGGGTACAGGAGCCGGATGGCAGTAAGCTGTTCTTTTTCCGGAATGCTGCCACATTCCAAACCTTCGAGCTGTAGTTTCACCTGATTCTGAAAATCGGCAGGCGAAATCTGGTATAGCGCCAGTTTTGACTGATCGGGTTGTACATTAACAGCCGGGCCAACAACAGTTATCCCGTCGAATACATCGGCTGTGCCGGTTGTTGCTTCAACAACCGCTGCTACATGGCCGGCAATTTCTTTTAATTTTTCATGATCATCACCGAATATTTTAATTTCGACAGGTTGTACTGAAGCCATCAGATCGCCAAGCATATCGCCTATCACCTGACCAAAATCCACTCGTAAAGCAGGCTGAGTTTCTTCTATGCGTTGGCGAAGTTCGCTTGTAACTTCATCTGTAGTACGGTTTCGCTTGGTTTTCAATTGAATCAGATAATCACCGGTATTGGGTTCCGTAATAAAAAAGCCCATCTGTGTCCCCGTGCGACGGGAATAACTTTCCACCTCCGGAATGGTGGCAATAATCTTTTCAACATCCTTCAGCATACGGTCGGTTTCTTCCAGCGATGTTCCCGGTGGTGAAACATAATCCAGCACGATGGAGCCTTCATCCATTTCGGGAAGAAAACCTTTTTCAAGCTTCGAAAATATCAGCACAGAGGATGTCATTAACAGCACAATAAAAATGAAACTCCACACCGGATTGCGCGAAAAATAGGATATCCATTTTTTCGGTTGTATTACTACGGGTAACGATTCGGTTATTTTTACCTTATCACGATAAAGGAAAAGATAAAAATACCTCAGACCAATCCAAGTAACAAAAAAGGAACAAACCAAGGTGATAATCATTGTAGTTGTAAGCACCTTGAAATAAGCGCCTGCCACGCCACTCATCAAAAAGAAAGGAATAAAAATTACGATGGTACTGATAGACGAACCAAGCATTGACGGGAATAATTGTTTGACAGATGCTGACACCAGCCAACTGCTTTTTTCTGCAGGATGCAGTTCACGCGTACGATGAAATTGTTCAACAAGCACAATAGCATCATCAATGATTAGTCCGATAGAGGCGGCAATAGCGCCCAGTGTCATGATGTTTATTGTGTAGCCACAGGCGTACAGAACTATTAACGTCAATCCAAGTGTTACCGGAATCGTAAACAAAATGGTCAGACCCGCCTTCACCGAACGCAGGTATAGAAATACGACAAATAATGCAAGTAAAAGTCCTATCCACAGGCTATCCGTAACACTCCGCATGGCCCCTTTTACAAAATCAGCCTGTATATAATATGGTTGTATTACGACACCCTTCGGCAGGATGGTCTTCAGCTCAGTCACTTTATTTTCCAGATCTTCTGATACTTTAAGCAGGTTGGCGTTGGGTTGTTTTACAATTCCTATCAGCAGAGATTCCTTCCCGTCAGCATTGATTTTTACATATTCAGGTCTGACTCCAACACTCACACTTGCAATATCTTTTACTTTGATAATACTATTACCATCGCTTCGCAGTACGCAATTTTCAATATCTTCTTTATTATCAAAAACGGCATCGGTAAGTGCGAGGTACATTCGGTGATAATCACTCACAAAGCCATTAGAAGATATAAAATTCGCACGTCCTATTGCATCCTGCACCATTTGCGGAGTGATAGAAAAGGAGCTCATTTTATTCTGATCGAGCGTTACATAATATTCTTTGTTCTTTCCGCCGAGAATGCGAACTGCCGAAACACCATTCACCTGTGAAAGATACGGCTTGATGATATTGTTTGCAATAAGATTAAGCGCTATCGAGTCTTTTGAATTACTTTCCAACTTGAATCCCATGATGAGCAGAATAGAGGGATTCATCTGCTCAACGGTAAGTTGTGTGCCATCAGGCAGGTCATTTTTAATCTCTGCAATTCTGGACTCCATCAGCTGTTGGCAGAGATTGATGTCGGAGTTCCAGTTGAAGAAGGCGGATATTTCGCAACTACCGCGGCTAGTAATGCTTCGCACGGTTTTTAGGTTCGGAACTTGTTTTATTGCATTCTCAAGTGGTTTGGTAACGGTAATCATCATTTTGTCGGCCGGTTGTAATCCGCAATCGGCAATGATTTTAATTTTCGGAAAGGTAATTTCAGGAAAAAGAGACGTTTGTATTTGCTGATAAACAAAGATGCCTCCAGCTATGATAAGCAGCATGATGACCATCACGGGGACCTTATAATCCGAAAATCCTTTCCCGTCTTTCATTTTATGATGTGTATTTTTGCGGTATCCGGCAATCCATAGCTTCCGGTCACAACGATCCGATCATCGGGAGTGAAAAGAGGAGCAATTATTTCAACACTTTTGTCTGTTTCAATGCCTTTCGATACAGGAATTTTTACAGCAAGGCTGTCGGAGATAAGTTTCATCACCCACCAATTAGTTTGTGCTTCATCACATAATACAGCTTCTTTAGGCACCGTGACTGCGTTGGGTTTCTGGTTCTTTGTGAAATGAACGACCGCAACAAGGTTTTCCGGCAGGTTTAACGTACCGTCAGGATTAAGGATGAATTTTTCTGTCTGCGCAAGCGGTTCAATTGTTGAAAGCTTTGCCCCAACGGTGGCTGTAATCACTTTACCGTCAGGCAATGTAATACTACAATGTTTTCCCGAAGTAACGCAGGCATGCTGATTATAAGGAACCTCAAGGATAAAGACCAGGCTGCTCAACGAAGATATTGTAGACAGCTCCTGCCCTTCCTGCACATAATCGCCCTGCTGAATATTTGAACCGGTAATCTGTCCGTAAGCAGGCGCACAGACTTTAATAATTCCGTTAAAATTGCCGGTACTGTCGCGCTGTTTTCCTTCAAGTGCCAAACCTTCTTTGGTCTGAACATAGAACATGATATCGCCTTTTTTCACGGTACTGCCGAGGTTCACCAGCACTTGCTTTATATATCCGTTTATAGGTGACCTTACACTGCTTTTGTCAAGGAAAGAAGATGTTGCATTGAAGTCAACGGTTTCTTCAAGGGTTTGCTTATTGACATTGGCGACAGTTACAGGAGTGATGGATACTGTTGTACTATCAGCGGCATTGTCAACAGGTGAATTGCATGACGCAATCATCCCAAAGAGAGCGAGAACCAAAAAATACGCCCGAAGCTTATTCATCATACATTTCTCTTTTACAAATAAAAAATCAATTGCCCAGCCAATAACTCAGTTCATTCAATAACAGCAATCGCTGAGTCAATAAAGACGACCTGTTTCGTCTTACTTCAATAAAATTGCGAACAACCGAAATAAAATCAATCATCGAAATGCTGCCTTTATTCATCAGTAACCGATCGGCTGCTATCAGCTCATTGTAAGACCCAATCTGAATTTCCGTCATTGCCATAAGCGAATCACACTGATTTATTTGTTCGCGAATCTGAACCACCTGCATTTGGTATTGTTTGCTGAAAAAATCTTTGTAAGACTTACGGCTGTCTTCAATAAGACCCAACTTCGACAATTCAATATTTTTTTGTTTTCCTGAATTCAGTGGCATCGAAAAATTCAATCCTGCACTCAACCCAAAATTATTATGTATAAATGAAGGATCCGTATTATTGAGTCCGGCATCGGCACACCAGCTGAGTTTTGGGATGTATTTCAGCCGCGTCATCTCGATTTCATTCATGGTTTTCAGGCTGTCAATCCGAAACTGTTCAAAAAACGGCAATTGCTGAGGATTTTCCGGAATAGGATTTATGGTCGGCTCTGCCAACGAATACAGCGTTGTATCTGAAATCCCGCAAATACGATTCAGCTCAAAAAGGCTCTGTCGGTATTCCAGTTTCCGCTGCCTTATATTTATCTGCTGGGTTTGTATCTCTATTTGCATTGACAGATAATCGGTCGTATTATACAAGCCTTGTCCTGCAAGCTGTTTCACAATATTTTGCTGTTCCTTCAGCATTGCAAGAATTTCATCATTATATACAACTTCCACACCTGCCGCCCAGGCCGCAATAAATTGCGTGGTAATTTCTCTTTTCAGTTCCCGGCGTGTGAGTTGGGAATTATTCCGGACTGAACTGCCCTGTAAATGTATGTTTTCGTATTGGTTCTTATTTGTCCTTTTTACAAGAAGTTCCTGCGAAAATCCCACGACTGCAGAAAATGTGTTACCGTTAGTTATTGCTTCATCATAGCCATAGCCATTGATTACCGGCGCTGCAAGCAAAATTCCGTTGGCGCTTATTTGTGGCTTACGCGAAATCCTGACGAGCAGGCTGTCATACAAAAGTGATTTTTGCTGGTTTTGTAAATCTTTTAGCGACGGATTATTTGCGATTCCAACCTGCAGATAGAAATCAAGCGATTGTTTCTTTTCCTGAGCATTTGTCAGGTAAACATTGCTTGCCAAAAGAATTAATATGAGCAAAAGTTTTTTCGCCATAAGGGACGTAAAGATACAAAATTTGAAACCTGCCTTTCAAACATTCTGCGCCTTAGGGCGAACTATTCAGAAGTAGTATAAAAATTTCGACGGTTGGGAGGTACTATTCTTCCTTTTTATAATCAAAAATGTGGGTGAATTCAGGTCGGTGCAACAATGCATTGCTGCTATTTTTGTGGCAACTATTGGAATACAAACAATTGTTGTTTTTTGAAACCTGTGCCGTTTTTTAGCCGATATTCCCCAACAGCCCAGGTATGCAGGTCCATCTATAGCAGAAAAATGTGGTTAATCGTGTGTCACCATCAGTTCCGTTCTGAAGATAAAATGGGTACTTATTTGGATACCCAAAAACAAAAAAGCCCCATCAACCGGGGCTTTCTAGCTTATTCTGTACCCGGAACAGGACTTGAACCTGCACATCCGTAGGATACTAGTCCCTGAAACTAGCGCGTCTACCAATTCCGCCATCCGGGCGTATTAATTAATAATTTGTAATTACTAATTAATAATTTAATCATTTTATCGGTGCCCAGGACAAGACTTGAACTTGCACACCCGATCGGGCACTACCCCCTCAAAGTAGCGTGTCTACCAATTCCACCACCTGGGCTTTAAGCGGCTGCAAAGATAATATTTTTATGTTTGGAAGTACTAATTTTACAAAATCTTTTTATCTGAGGCCTTACTTTCTTCCGGTTAATCGTATTAATGTGTGTATTCGGCCCGATTTTAGCCTGCAAAATATAACAGACTTTTTTGACGTTACTCTAATAAACTCAGCCCATGAAATCCCGAAACCTGCTCCTGTTACTGGCCCTCTGGCCATTTCTTCTTACGGCACAGCGCTCCTACGATCCGGTAAAATACAAGCCGGCCTCCGTCTGCATGAGTTCCGACGAAAAAGAACTCTACGACCTGGTCATGAAATATCGCAAGGAAAAAGGGCTCCCGTCTATACCCGTTTCGCGCTCACTGACCTACGTGGCCCAACTGCATGTCTGGGATCTTGCCACAAATTCGCCGGAGACGGCTACCTGCAACATGCACAGCTGGTCGGCAAAAGGACCGTGGAAACAGGTTTGTTATACCGATGACCATAAAAAAGCGGAACTTATGTGGAGCAAGCCAAAAGAATTGACAAAATATACAGGAAACGGTTATGAAATTGCGTGCATGTCTTCAAACATGAGCCCTTCCGAAGCGCTTAACTGCTGGCATGGCAGCCCTGCCCATAATAATGTCATCCTGAATATCGGTATCTGGTCGCAAAAATGGAATGCTGTAGGTATCGGTATGATGGACAACTACGCCGTGATATGGTTCGGAAATGACCCTGATTCGGAAAATGCCCCCCTTGTGTGTCCATAGTGGTAGAAAACAACACCAACAAACAAATGGGCTTATTTTGTAGGCTTCCAGATTTCCCTTCCTGCCAGGTCGACATAGCCCATAGCGCCATTCTGCCGAACCCTTATAATTCCGTAAGGTGCCATTTCAACACTTTGAAATTCGGGCTGAATGCAGATATTTCCGCGCGAATCGGCCAATCCTTCATGTTTAAGTACGCCCACAACGGCTCTGCCTTCAACAAAATCATGTATGGAATCATAGGAAGGCGGCACAATCCATGCGCCATTATCATCAATAATACCCCACTCGCTACCCTCTTTCACAACGGCAGTTGAACCCGAAAAAGAGCAGGCACCGCTGAACCTCCGTCCAAATAATAACTTCCCGTCGCGGCCAATGAATCCCGAATCATGATAATCATCAACAATAACCGATTTGCCTTCAGAAAAATCCTTCAGCATCCTGAACCGGTTTTTTTCTGAAATTATTACGCCATCAGTATCAATCATAATATTTAGCCCACGCTCCACACCGGCAAAACAAATGCCTTCACTGAAAGAGCTTACAGCACCATACTTAAATTCAATTACCCTATGATTATTACGGTCGATGGCACCCCAGTGACCGCGTTCATTCACAACAGCCCGGTTGCACGAAAAATTACGGACATCATAATACCTGAACGGTATTTCCACGTTCCCCATTGTACTTATAAATCCCCATGAATTGTGCGAACGTGCTGCCATTAATCCGTCACATGGCTTCCGCAAAGCTTCATATTTCAGAGGTGTAAGCTTTTCGCCCGACAATGACATAAGGCCGTACCTATTTTTACGGGCAACCACGACAATGCCCTCAGCAGGATCGAGAACAGTTACACGGTCGAACTTCGGAGGGATTACCCATAGGCCGGAATTGTTTATCACACCGGTACCGTATCGGTCGGAAGCAATGGCATAACCATCGATAAAATCGCGCCCTGTGATGAAAGTGATACCGAATGCATTCTGCCCTTTTGTATCAATATATAGCGCCTTTCCGGCTTTTCTGACGGCAGCCAGACCACCGGAAAAATTGCCGGCCTTGTTATACTGACATGCAATTGCAGTGTCGCCGTCGGTAGTGGAGAATACGCGCAAACTGGTCCCCTAGTTCCGCGTTAAGCTGACCCCCTTT